>JAIDQW010000170.1 GCA_029062075.1 Paramuribaculum sp. | reverse complement strand
CGAATACCATAGTGCGCCGAGGTTAGCCATTGTGCATAAAATTAAAAAGAGCCTACCCCGATTGCTCGGAATAAGCTCTTTTGGCTTCACTTTAGGCTCTTATGGTTAAGAACTATGCAAAGTTAGTTGTTTTGTTGGAAAATACAAAGGTGTTGTCATTGTTTGCCGTACAATACCCAGTCAAGGACGCGGCGGTTTGCTTCATCTACCTTGCTCACATCCTCTTTTATGTAAATGTTTGTAGTGCTATGCCCGTCACTATGCCCTAATGCTTGTGCGATAACATCTTTGCTTATACCTATTGAGTAAGCGATTGTCGCCCAAGTATGACGAGCCCAGTATGATGATACTTCGGGAAATTCAGAGGTGACTATCTTCTTCCCTCCTCTGCCGATTCTTTCCACTTCTCCAATCCGTTGCAGTGCTTTGTTTAATTGGTGTCGGAAATTGCGGTGGTCGCTCCATCGGTCAGCCACACACAGCAATCCCTTTTCGCCTTTATACTTGTTGATAAGTTCAAATGCTTCCGGCTCAACTTTAATAGAGTACAGCCGCCCGGTTTTAGCTCTCTTATACTCAATGCGTCCATCTTTAGTAATTTCTTGTAGCCGGTGCAAATCAACGGTATTTATGCCGATAAGCATAAAGATAAGTTTGAACATATCCTGATATATCTGAGCGTATGGCTCAACCGGATAAGAGAATAACTTCCGCAACTCCTCAACAGACATAGACCGCTTGCGAGTCTCCTCCGGTCTCACTTTGAATCTGCGGAACGGATAGGCGTTTGTAATTTCAAAATCAATAGCATTGTTGAACACTGCACGGATATTGCGGAGATGAATACCGCGCGTGTTCTTTGAGTTTCCATTATCTGCGAGTGCTGCATCAAATTCAGTAAGCCAGCGTAAGTTTATATCCTCAAAATTCTTCTCCTCAATATTCAGGTCAAAGCTGAGTATGCGTTTTAATGTGTGGGTATATACCTCAATCGTACTTTTGTTATCCAGTCTTGAAATATAGTCACGGAAACACTTGATAAAATTACCGCCCTCCGGATCATTATCTTCTTCGCTGTTTGTGCCGAAACATTCCCGGACGACCATATCTTTGATAACCCTCACATCTTCATCCACTCGCCCGGTCTTTAGAAGCTCACACTTTATATCATCAATCTTCGCTTGATAGTTTAGTAGGAGATTTCGCCATTTGACATTGCGAGTCAGAGGTGACGGAGATAGGGCATTATCTATGTCCGCTTGAGAGATTCTAAGCCCAAGAGATATTTCCACTTTCTTTCGGTTGTTAGTGAGTCGGAGTCTGACATCATCCTTTCGTGAGGGGTCAGAGAAAAATTTATATGAAAACATACTGTTAAATAATATTTTCTAATAGTTAAAAATAATTTATAAAATTCGCCCGTTTGTTTCAGCAGATTTCGGATTTTGCTGAAACATTGCTGAAACATTTTCCACAAAATTCCATTAAATTCCACAATTTTCCATAAATCAAGGGTCAAATCCAGCGCAAAAATACGGTCTATAAAAGAAAAATCCGCTATCAATTTCGCGTCTAATTGCTTGATTGATAACGAACTTTATTGGTGTCGGGGTGAAAGGATTCGAACCTTCGACCCCCTGCTCCCAAAGCAGGTGCGCTAACCGGACTGCGCTACGCCCCGATGCTTCCTTAAAAGCGATGCAAAGGTAATACTTTTTTTAATAATTGGGGAAATTATTAAATTGTTTTTTCAAAAAGATTCATGCTTTTCTCTTGCCCCACTTAATATTTTATCCAGAAACGATAATTTGCTATCTTTAATATGAATGTGAACCTTACTGTCCTTTTTGCTTAGAAAGATAATGGACGAGTGCAGAACTATAGCAATATCTTCCTCAAACTCTATAATACCGTGAATGCGCTTGAAAGCAATTCTGTGAAATGGACTATCGGGGGGTAGGCTGTTGATTGTCAAATACTCTTCGTTAAGTTCAAGGGAGTGTTTTTCAGCCACATCTTCAAACAACAGGGCTATATCAAGCTCATCCGGACTGTCCGGTCTGTTCTTGCACAATTTATATAAGCTGTCGATGACTTTTTTTGTTACCATATTTTTTCATTATTAGCTTATGTGGTGACAGGCACCAAGGTCATCACGACAGAATTTTTTACGTCGTCATAATTAATAACGCTCAGTTATAAATTGTGTTCTGAGGAAAGTCAAAAAAAATCGGTGTGTACCCATATTCGGGACACACCGATTATATTTAGAATAGCAAAGACTATCAGGCAAGGAATCCGAGGAGCACACCGGCTGCGACAGCAGACCCGATAACACCACTTACATTGGGACCCATTGCATGCATAAGCAGATAGTTTGAAGGATCATACTCAAGTCCGAGGTTATTTGAAATTCGGGCACTCATCGGCACTGCGCTCACTCCGGCGTTACCAATAAGAGGATTGATTTTCTTGGACTTCGGAAGGAAGAGGTTGAACAGTTTAACAAAGAGTACACCACTTGAGCTTGCAATGATAAATGCCATGAAACCTAGTGCAAAAATACCGATTGTTTCAGCGGTGAGAAACTGAGATGCCTGAGTTGAAGCTCCAACAGTCATACCCAAAAGAATTGTTACAATGTCTGTGAGGGCATTTGAAGCAGTTTTGGCTAGACGGGTTGTTACACCACACTCGCGCAACAGGTTGCCGAAAAAGAGCATACCAAGGAGGGGAATACCACTCGGCACCACAAAGCAGGTGAGGAGTAAACCAACTATGGGGAAAATGATCTTTTCGTTCTGTGACACCGCGCGGGCTGGCTTCATTTTTATCAGACGCTCTTTCTTAGTTGTAAACAGTCGCATGATTGGCGGTTGAATCACTGGAACAAGAGCCATGTAGGAATATGCCGATACCGCGATTGCTCCCATTAGATTAGGTGCTAACTTTGAGGACAGGAATATAGCGGTAGGACCATCAGCACCACCAATAATAG
>JAIDQW010000017.1 GCA_029062075.1 Paramuribaculum sp. | reverse complement strand
TCACACCTGAGAGCATGATATCCGGCTTACGAGATACCAGAGCATGAAGTCCGAGCTTGACGCAATCAACCGGGGTGCCGCTCACTGAGTAAACTTTGGCTCCGTCAAAACCGGGACACTCTTTTATCCTGAGAGGGGCATCCACCGTTATAGCCGAAGACTGCCCTGAACGGGGAGCCAAAGGAGCAACCGCGATGATTTCTCCTAAATCCTTGACACATTCTATCAGATGCCGAAGTCCGGGGACTTCAACACCATCGTCATTACTGATAAAAATGAGCGGTTTTGACTTATTCATGCTTGAAAAATGTTAAAAGTGATATTACAAAAGTAATAAAAATGTCCATTTTCGGTGAGTTATTTGTTTATCTTTGTAGAAACATAATCAAAATTCAAAACTATTTCAACTATGATTCAACGTATTCAAACCCTCTATCTGATTATAGCCATAGGATTAATGGTAGCGTTTTTCTTTGTGCCATTCGGCTATAATGTTGACACAGTAAAATCGGCGGGTGCAGCCATGGAGCAGGGACTTACCGGACTCAATCAAGGTCTCAGCCTCATCATTCCGGTGTCGCTCTCACTTCTCACAATGGTTATCGCCATCTTCTCGTTCAAATCGCTGTCCGGTCAGAAATCGCTGATTGCACTGTCCGCACTTATTATCGGTGCCTGCATCGGAGTGGTGATTTATTATCTCACCGCCGGCTATTCAGACACAAATACCGATATAGCTATCCGCACAGTCTGGGGTGGAGGCGGTCTGCTTCTGATAGCAGCCGAGATCGCTCTCTTCGGAGCATACCGCGGTGTGAGCCACGACCAGAAGCTGCTTCGCTCTTACGACCGCATCCGCTGATAGCGGACCGCTATATTAATTATTCCCTGAAATACACTCGCTTGACGCGGGTTGACACAGAGGTGAGAATCTCATAAGGAATTGTTTCAAGGGCATCTGACAGCTCAGACACATGAACATTGTCACCGAATATTTCCACACGGTCGCCGACTTGACAGTCGGCGTCTGTCACATCTACCATACAGGCATCCATGCAGATATTTCCCACTGTCGGGCATCGGGTGCCGTTTATCCACACCTTCATCACCCCATTGCCGAGATGACGGTCTATGCCATCGGCATAGCCTACCGGCAGAGTGGCAATGCGCGACGGGCGATCAACCGAGCCTTTGTTGCCGTAACCAATTTTGGTGCCAGGCTGCCACTCTTTTATGGATATTATCACAGTGTGGAGCGATGACACCTGACGCAGAGCATCTTCCGAACCATCGTTGAGCACCGGAATACCGTAGAGACCAATTCCGAGGCGCACCAGATCATACTGGTACTGCGGGAATCGTATTATGCCCGCCGAGTTGAGGATATGACGCATAATCTTGTGATTGAACTCCTTTTCTATGGCGGTGCACCAGTTATCAAAGGTGGTGAGCTGCATCAGGGTGTATTCATTCAGGTCGGGACAGTCGGCGGTTGCAAGATGACTGAACAGCGACATAGGCTTGACCGCCTTCTGGTGCTTGAGCAAAGATATCAGTTCCGGCAGATCGGCATCGGTAAAACCGAGTCGGTGCATACCGGTGTCAAGCTTTATGTGAACCGGGTAGTCTGTGATTCCGTATTTCTCACCTTCGGCAATAATTTTACGCAGAATATCGAAACTGTAAATCTCCGGTTCAAGATTATAGGCAAACATGGTCTTGTAGTTTACCACTCTCGGATTGAGCACCATGATAGGCATAGTTATGCCCGCCTGCCTTAGTCCCACACCCTCGTCCAGCACAGCCACGGCGAGATATGCGGCTCCCTGGCTCTGGAGCGTTTTAGCCAGTTCGAGCGAACCGGCACCGTAGCCAGACGCCTTGACCATACAAACAATTCCGGTTGTTGGACGTAGCATTGCGCGGAAAGTGTTGAAATTGTGCACCATAGAGTCAAGATTAACCTCCAGCACAGTTTCGTGGCGTCGCGCTTCGAGCATCTCGGCTATTAGTTCAAAATGAAATTGCGCGGCTCCCTTTACGAGCACCAGCTCCCTATCGAAGTCTCCCCCGCTCATTTCAGCGAGGAATGATGATGTAGATGGGAAGAAACGGCTGTCGGCAGGGAAATACTTACTGTAACGGCTTATCTCCTCACCGATACCGATGACCCGCTCTATACCCTTGTTGGCAAGCAGAGTAGCCACTTCACGGTACAATCTTGCAGGTTCCAGGGTTTCGTGCATCACATCACTGATAATAGCCGTGGTGGAGCGGGAGCGGGTGCGCCTTCGCGCCATAAAATCAAGTGCGGGAGCAAGCGAATTGAGGTCGGATGTGTAAGCATCGTAGATAACCAGACAGTTGTTCACACCCTCCATCACCTGTATTCTGGTACCAACAGGCGACAGCACTTCCATTCTTGCCGCAGTAACATCTTCAGGTCGGTTGAGATAAAGCATCACCGCAAGGCAATGAATGGCATTCTGAATATCAGCCTCTGAGGTAAAGGGAATAGTAACAGAGCCGTCCTTTCTCAGATAAGAATAGTCAATTGTGGTGTTTTCACGATGGCGTGTTATGGTGGAGATAAACAGCGGGCGATCGCTGTCAAGAGTTGACCATGCTATCTCCTTAGCGGGGATACAAGCTTCTGCAACAGCCTCGCTGATAAGCGGATCGTCACCGCAGTAAATAATGCAGTCGCAGTCGCGTAGAAGGGTCACCTTCTCGGCACACTTTACCCTGTCGGAGCTGAAGCCGTCGTTGTGCTCCGACCCGATATTGGTAATAATTCCGATATTGGGCTTAATGATATTTTCCAGTGCCGGCATCTCATCGGGCTGAGAGATGCCCGCTTCAAAAATAGCGAGAGTAGTGTCGCTGTTCATCTCCCATATAGAGAGCGGCACACCAATCTGCGAGTTGTAGCTTCGTGGACTGCGCACAATATTGAAGTCATCGGCGAGAAGCTGATAAAGCCACTCCTTGACAGTGGTCTTGCCCCTGCTGCCTGTAATGCCTATCACCGGCACATCAAAGCGTTTGCGGTGGGTGCGCGCAATGGTCTGCAAGGCTTTCACCACATCCTTCACAAGGAATATATTGGCATCCTCGACATCTGCCATATCTTCCGGCATGTATCTCGCCACAAAATTTTTCACACCTTTGTCATACACCTCGCGCATGTACTTGTGTCCGTCATTATTTCTTGTTTCAAGCGCAAAAAAGAGTGTGCGTTCCGGAAAAGTTAGCGAGCGGCTGTCGGTGAGCAGCACCGAAATTTCATTCCGAGGATTGACTTTTGCGGATGCCTTGATTATTTCCGCTATTTCTTCAACAGTGTATGTCATTGGTTAATGATTTTGTTTACAATAGGTTTTAACTGCGGATATTCCGCTGCGATAGCTTGTGCCATCTCCCTTGTTTTGCCGGTGAAAGCCGCATCAGGCTCTCCAGAGAGAGAGCGGTGAGCCAACCGCGCTGAAAGTCTGCGGCATTTTTCAGACAGCTCAACAGTAGCCTTGTCAAAAAAGGATTGTGAGAATATCGAATAGATGTAATCTACCGCCACATCGCTGGGATGCTTCATGTCTGCGGCATAGAAGCGGTAGTCACGCAGATCATCCATCATTATCTCATAAGCCGGAAAATATACCAGATTCCGGAGAGTGTTGCAAGCCGATTCACAGGCGAGCATGAGCACTGATTTGCTAACTGTGCTGTTGTGGAGTCCCTCGCCAACATAGCGCACCGGGCTGACTGTGAGGACAATCTTCATGTCGGGATTGATGGTGCGCAACGCCGCCACCGCCTTGACTATACATTCAAATGATTTAGCAACATCGAGGTTTTCAACAACGAAATCAGCCGCCGGAAATTTGTGGCAGTTAGCCACTATCATTTCAGTTTCCTTAAGTCGGTAAATGCGTCTTGTCCCAAGAGTTAACACTGCAACCGATACATTTTTTACTGACTCACGGGCAGCAGCAAGATTGCCATTTAGCTTATCCAGATACTGCCGCATATCAAGATTGTCTGAGGAGAGAGACGAATGGCAGTGCCATGAATGCAGCCGCCCGTCACGCTCGGCAAAATCCTCAGCCGTGAATTCGCTGCCGGAAGCCAGCCGCGCACAGGCAACAGATATGCTTGCGGGATTGTATAGTGTGCCGAATGGATTGACACATACGTCAAACAAATCTCTTTGTAACCTCGTTCCGATATTTGACGCGAAACAGCTGCCAAGCATGAGCAGCGGCGTTGAATGAGAAATCAATCCGTTATGGCTCAGCGGCATTATTGGTGTTCTAAATTCAGTCATCACAGTGGCGATTCAAAATCCGTTGATGTTACCTTAAACTCGGTGCGCCGGTTAATCTGGTCAGCAGCTGCCTTATCCTCATCTGACAGAGTATTGACGTACTCCTCGTTAAGAACCTCACCCTCCTTAAACTGCGGGTAGAGGCGGGCTATTCTCTTAGTCACTTTCTTGGGCCGGGTCTTTCCATATCCTTTCCAGTTCAGGCGACCGGAATCTATCCCTGCGGAAATAAGATAATCCACTACCGATTTGGCACGGTTTTCCGACAGATTATTATTATAGGTGTCCGACCCGATGCGGTCGGTGTGAGAGGACATCTCAACCGTTATGCCGGGATTATCACGCAGAATCTGAGCGAGCGAATCGAGTGCAACGGTAGATTCCGGGCGCAGAGTAGCCTTATTATAGTCGTAGAAGATATTCTCCACAACATTCGGCACAGTAAGTGAGGCAAGCATGAAATCCACTTCATAGTCCGCATCCTGCTCGGCTGTGTCTGTGGCAAACTCCTGCCGGGCGTTAAGGAAGCCTTTGCCGAGTGCAAGGCTGCGGGCATTAAAACGGTTATGATAACTGGCGACCACGTCCG
>JAIDQW010000169.1 GCA_029062075.1 Paramuribaculum sp. | reverse complement strand
GATAGAATCCGGGGTATTGTTTCTTTATTTGACAAAGCTAAATATATTCCGAGCGGCAATATCGGTTATGGAGCCGCCCATAACAAGGGTATGAGAATGGCGATTGACAGCGGTTCCGATTTTCATCTTGCACTGAACACAGACACCGTTTTCACTCCGGAAGATATTGAGGAACTTCACAGGCAGATTAAAAGCAGTGCCGATATCGGCTTGGTTCATCCCCGCATTATCGGCAGTGATGGTAAGGAGCTCTTCACAAGCCGATTGCTCCCATCTCCTCTTGACCTTTTCATACGCCGCTTCCTTCCGGAACGCATGTTCAGGCGTCGCAGAGACCGCTACCTGCTCAAGCATCTTGACAGGACTCGCGCCCATAACATACCTTATCATCAGGGCAGTTTTCTGCTTTTCAGGGTGTCCGCGCTCAAGGATTGCGGACTTTTTGACGAGCGCTTCTTCATGTACCCGGAAGACATTGACCTGTGCCGCCGCATCCATGCCAAATACCGCACTCTTTATGTACCCACTCCGACAATTATCCACCACCACCAAGCCGCATCATATAAGTCATTGCGCATGATGCTGATACATATTGCGAATATGGTTCGCTATTTCAACAAATGGGGCTGGTGGAGAGATCCGGAAAGAGATGCTATGAATTCCCCGCTCATAAAAAAATAAGGTGCGCCCAAACCAGCACACCTTATTTTATATATATCGCAATACTGCTGTTTACATATATTTTGCAACAATCTGATTTATCTGAGCCGGATCTGCGATTCTTTCGACAAGTTCACCGTTCACAATAAGATAAGTGGTGGGAAGAACCTGAATATTATAATTGTTCAGAGCCTGAACCCCGTCGGCAGGTGAATTATACACGGTTATCCAGGGCAGATTCTTCGCACTCTGTTTCCACAGATATTCATCCTCATCAAGAGACACCTGATAGATTTCAAGACCTGATTTGGAATAGTTGTCATACACCTTATTTAATAAGATGTTATATGCCGGTGAAGCTTCGGCACCATAAACAGTGAAACTCAGAAGAACTACCTTATTGTCTTCCGCAACTTTGTTGAGACTGTGCTTAACACCCTTATTAT
>JAIDQW010000168.1 GCA_029062075.1 Paramuribaculum sp. | reverse complement strand
TAGGTAGATTATAGATTATTATATCCAAAAAAATTGACTTGCAAACAAAAATATTTTTAATCACTTTTGTAAAAACTAAATCATATAAATCATGAAACTCATTCCGCTCCGAATCCTATTATTGCTAATTACCACAACTTTTATCACAGCACGTTCAACTGCACAAACCAATGGATTGAATGAATCACTCAAAGAATGGTTTATCAAGTATCTTTCCGGTGAGGAAACCAAGAAATTCTCACCTAACATCAAGATAAAAACAACAGATATTAAATCCACTCAAGCAATTGTTTGGGATGCCTGGAAAAGCGCAAATGCGGCTCTTGATGAAGAAAAACTCGCTCCGGTCAGATCCATTTCGCTTGGTGACAGCAGTGAATGGCATATACCGGCAGATCTTGAGACAGATGCAGTAATGAAGTACTATTGGGGGAGTAAAGGAGACAAGCCTGAGAACGGATATCCTTTATTTCTGTATCTCCACGGCTCGGGTGACCCTGATAGAGAATGGAGCAACGGACTTTATTTTGCCAGAACATTTGCAGACAGTGCGTCCGTTTATTTTGTACCCAAAATTCCACGTACCGGTGATTATTACAGATGGTGGCAGAAGGGCAAACAATTCGCATGGGAAAAACTCCTGCGTCAGACACTGGCAAATGATGAAATTGACCCTGATCGCATTTACTTCTTCGGAATCAGCGAAGGCGGTTATGGCAGTCAAAGACTTGCCTCCTTCTATGCAGACTATCTCGCCGGTGCAGGTCCCATGGCTGGTGGTGAACCACTTGCAAACGCCCCGGCAGAAAACTGCCGTAATATTGCATTTTCTTTGAGAACAGGAGATAAAGACTATGGCTTTTATAGAGATAAACTCACCGGTTACACCAAAGCGGCGTTTGACAGCCTGAAGAATCTTCATCCGGCAGGTTATGTTCATAATATAGAATTGATACCTGACAGAGGACATCATATTGACTATCGCCCCACCACACCTTGGTTATCCGCTTTCAAGCGCAACCCCTACCCTGCAAATGTTTCCTGGGAAGATTTTGAAATGGATGGGATCCATCGCTCAGGATTTTACAATATTCAGGTTATCAAGCGTCCTGATGAAAAATTGCGCACAAGATATGAAATGAATATCTATAATAACAATGTCAACATAACAGTAGATAATGTACACTACAATACGATAGAAAATGACAGCCGATGGGGAATCGCCCTCAAATTTGAGCGTAACTACACTCCTGCAACATCCGGAATATTCAGAATATATCTGAACAGCGCACTTGTTGACCTAAACAGACCTGTAACTGTTACAGTGAACGGAAAGAAATTTTTCAGCGGCAAGTTAAAATGCACTCTCGACAATATGGTGGAAAGTTGCGCTGAATATCACGACCCGCGCAGAATATATCCTGCGTCTGTCACTATCAATCTTGATAAAAACTGATTTCAATTGAAATATCTTTTTTCAAGACTCTTATAGAACGGCTTTTCTTTTTGATTTGCGATAATAGTATCAAGGCGCTGACGTAAAACAGAATCATTGACTCCAAGCAGCCATCTTTGGAACTGGGTAAATGACACAGCAGTTGAGATATCCACATCAGGATAGTCACTGGACATTGCTTTTGCCGTACGTTCCGTTACAACCGCACGTGGAATCTCTCCGGTAGCAGCAAGAATAAAAAGCTGCTCATTTCCATACACCGGATCTTCCAAAACATAGATGGTATCCCCTATCTCGGAGGAAAGATTGTGCAGACGCTCTGCTACCGGAGATCCGGACATTACATAAACTTGTTTGCCCGCCAAATCAAGTTGGGATCTAACGAATACAGAGTCGTTTTCCGAACGTTTCTGCACTAGAACTTGTCTGTCAAGAAAAACAGGCAGCGTGGTTGAGTAGCGGCTTTTCAGATTAGCGCTTACCGGCATGGCAGTCACAACTATACGATAGTAACCATTATCTATACCTTCAAGTGCCTCGTTCAAAGTCATCACAGGATGAAACTTAAACTTGAGTCCCTCCTCCCTCTCAATATGCCTCAGCATATCAAAGGCAAAACCACCCAATGTGTCATCATAACGATAAAGTGAAAGTGGACCGTACTCAATTGCAACATCTATTGTATCTCCCCCGCTCGGTTTTTTATCGGCTAAACCGGAGCGGGACATAGAGCAAGTGCGCAGCAAAACCATCAAAATTATCACAAAGAAGAACAGTCCTATCAAAACCGAGGACTGAGCAGTTGATTTTTTAAAAAAAAGAGGTTGCATATCAGTTTGCAAAATCTACCGATACTCCAAGTTGGAAGCGTCTGGGATTCATCGGATAATGAGGCATTGAAAAATAGTTATTCCCGGTAAGCCCCTGATTTACATGAGAGAACATCACATAAAATCTGGCTTTACTCAACTTCATATTAGCGTAAGCGTTCATAAACGGATAATTACCGCATTTTATCTCTCTCTGGTTATAGAATGTAGTTGTTGCCGGTTGGTACCCGGGAGCATAATATTTTGAATAGTAGTCACAATCTATACCAAACTGCACATCAAGCACTTTAGCTACTTTGAATAAGATATAAAGATTTGAGTAAACAGAAAATTTGGGGAGAGGAAGTACTGCATCATTGGAGCTGGTTTGAAAATTCAACCTATTATTCCAGTGAAGAATTCCTACTTTGAAATTTTGGCTCAGAGATGCACTCACAACCTGAACCGAACCACCATTTTGCATTGGCATACAATTCTCTCCAAAATAAATGAGATTCTGAATATTCTCAACACCGGCATTTATATATGTCATTGTCTTGCCCAAATTCAATGCGCCGCCAAGCTTCAGTCGCCTTGTCTTGCCAAAATCATTTTGCCATATAAAATGGTTTGAAACATACTGCTTAATCAAATATGGTACCTCTTCATTAGAAAATCTTCCGTAAGCAGTAATATTTACAGAGTCACCGAGAAATTTGAATCGAGTGGATACATTTCCATCCAACAGCAGATCGCCTGCGACAGGACCGATAATTCCGAATCTGCCTGTAGCCTCGTACCTGAGCAATGATCCTTTTTGTTTGGTTAGCTGACCGCCAACCCACATCAGATTCTCAGTCGCTTTCGGGGCAAGCTTCACATCAAACGGATATGGAGTCAAACCAGCCGGACGCCACTCGCCAATAGGAATTGAATCAACCGTCTGGTTATAGCGTCTTATTTCATGTGTGATATATGCTGACAAACCAAATTTGGCATATTTATGAAATCCTTCAAGAAGTGAAACGCCAACTGTATTTTTCAATGACCAATAAGTGGTTACATCAGTTGAACCATTTCTGCTCAGATAGCTGTTTTCCCAGAATTCACTTGCATCCTCCGCAGATGTATTCTTAAACATGTGCCTGCCGGCATTATAATTAAGAGTCCAGATGAAACTTGACACCGGAATATACTCCTTATGCTCAATTGTGTCGTTCGGAATAGAATCATTAGGCGGAGTTATATGCCAATAGCCAACCTTATATCTCTGATTTATGTATAGCTCCTTACCTCTGATCCTGCTGTGAGCAGCCGAAAGTCTTGTGGGTATGGTTTTGGGATTTATTGACGCAGATCCGCCCTGAAGTTGTTCCGGATCAGTTATATATAAGTCATCGGTAATACCGCCATTCTCCTTGTTCAGCAGATTGTAATGATTGAAAAACATCTGCAACTCATATCTGTCGCCCATGTATGACGAAGACAATCCCCACGCAAGGTTTTTATCTGCCTGATTACTGTAACTGCCTTTGGAATAAAGGTAATCAAGATTTGCACCTATCTGAAGCCGCTTGTTTACATTTCCCGAAAAAACTCCGGTTAGTCTGTCCTGCGCATTTTCCCTGCCACCACCGAAATTATAACTTAAAAGTGTCATAGGAATACGGGTATTATAAAACTTATGATTACCTTTCTCCGGTAGCCAGTGTGCAAGAGCGTCGTGAAAAAAGAAATCGCTCATTGCCGGACGTTCAAAGTAAATCATATTCATTCCCTGCGCCCCAAGATTACCGGTTGTCGCCCAAGCCAATGACACATCATTGGGCACCGCCTGAATATAATAGTTATATAGCAGAGTATCAATCGTTGCCGGTTCATGCAGCCCCAAAGGCGGGAGCATCTTCCAGGCATAAGAGTGAGCTATTTCCGGTGACTTTGCTTTGCAAACATTTGCAAGCATCATAAGTGCGGATGCTATTGATAGAATAAAGAAACGTTTCATTTGAGTGCAAAGATAGCAACTCAGGAGAGAAAAACGGACGTGTCCGAACAAAAATTATCAAACTGACTGCTATTTGTCAACCCAAATCAGTTTGGTCTGAAAACAAAACTATTACGTTTAAGTGCTACTATAATAGCAAACGCCAGCGTCAGAAAAAAATTCAGTTTGAATGCAAAAGCAATGATTCCGCCCCCTCCCAGAGCACTCCTCAAACCATCAATTATCACCGGTGTTAGAGCTATTGCTGTATAGTTTGCAACCAGAACTATTGATAAGGCGAGTGTTGATTTTCTCGGAGATGTTACAGTCAGGGTAGCCTTGTTATATATAATAGGCTGATACACACCGTAGCCGAAACCCATCAGTGCCGACCCTAAAAACATTGCCCACTCTTGACGCACAAAAGCAAACATTGCCAATCCGCCAAGCAAGGATAATACAGCGTATATCAAAGTATTTTTACCAAACGCATTTATTATCGGCTTAAGAGCAAACCCTGGTACAAATGTAAAGAAAAAGAAAATCGCTGTCACGATTCCGGCTATGTCGGCAGACCAGCTCTCTTTCTCTATCAGGAACGGGCAGTAATATGATATAACTATGGAGGAGTATGTCACAAAGAAATACACCGCTATTGTAGCTACCAGCCTCGAAACTATAAATTTACCATTACTCACGCTGGCATTTTCAACACTCGTTGATGAAGAAGGCATCCCACACTCTCCATAAAGGTCACATGCCGGGATCTTTTTCAATAATGGGGTAAGAGCAAGGGGAATTATTGGTATAAGATAAACAATGAATGGAAGATGCCAGTTTCCATGACTCAACAATCCTACGGCATAGGTTGCTACGACAAGAGTCAGATTTGAAATAGCACTCTGATAACCCATCTGCTTCATCCTCTCCGCACCCGCAAATGTATCTGCAAGCAAGCCTGTACTGAACGGTATCAAAATACCGGCACCGATACCAAGCATACAACTTATTATAATCAGTTGCACCATTGATGTTGCAAACAGATAGGCTATTCCACACATAGAATAAACGATAAGGGAAACCGTAATCACTGTTATTTTGTGATGTGACAGCGACAATTTACCGGCAAGAAGAAGACACGGAATAATCAGAAGATTAGGAAGCATGGTTAGCAATTGCTTCTCCAGCTGAGTGGTATCCGGGAATATCTTCGACAGGGTGCCAAGCATCGGCGTCACTGCCAGTCCAGGCAAATTTACTACCAGCGACAATGATAATATCGCAATAAGAACACTTAGCGCCAGAGGACTCTTACCGGTATTCACTTTCATAATAAATATTTTTTGTTTGACAGTATAACTAAATTCATTTGAATTAGGTTCGAGCAGTTCAGTTATTTATTATCAGCCGGAGTCAAATATTTGCCGGAATGTATTATTTTTAATTACTTTGCATTATTATGGAGTCACCCGAGAGCTATAATCGAATCATAAGTCCGTTGAAAGGATTTATATCTCTTTCGCCGGTAGTGGTCTTTCTACTGCTGTATCTCGTGCTTTCGCTTATAATCGGTGATTTTTATAAAATTCCCATATCGGTGGCGCTCGCTATTGCTTGTATTTGGGCTATAGCTTGTTTTAGAGGTCACTCACTAACAACTCGTCTTGAAGTGTTCTCCAAATCAGCCGGTCACACAGATATTCTTTACATGATATGGATATTTGTACTTGCCGGCGCATTCGCCACCCTCGCGAAGAATATCGGAGCAGTGGATGCGACGGTAGCTGTCACTCTTAAATTTTTCCCCGTTGAATATATCGTCCCCGGTTTATTCATTGCTGCATGTTTCATTTCAATATCTATCGGCACTTCGGTCGGCACTGTTGTTGCTCTCACACCACTTGCGGCAGAGCTCGCCGGAGCTTCGGGAGGCAATGTGCCCTTTGTGGTTGCTGCGGTTCTCGGAGGAGCTTTCTTTGGCGATAATCTGTCTTTTATCTCCGATACAACTATTGCCGCAACACGCACTCAAAGGTGCAAAGCCGGTGATAAATTCAGAGCCAACCTTTGGATTGCCGTTCCGGCAGCTGCGGTAACACTTATAGCATATATGTTCATACCTTCCGGAGTTAGCGAAGTAACGGTAAACTCAGTGGATCAGCCTTGGCTTATAATACCATACATTGTCATTATTGTGCTCGCAATCTTCGGTATTAACGTAACAATAGTTCTTACCGCCGGACTCATTGTCACCGTCATATTAGGGCTTATCGCTGGTAGTAGCTTGATTGATATGCTTGGCTACATGGGTGCCGGAATCGACTCTATGGGTTCACTCATTATTATCACTCTTCTTGCTGCCGGCATGTTAGGGATTGTAAAAGCAACAGGTGGCATCGACTTTCTTCTCAATTCACTCACTCGCAGAGCTACCGGAAAGAGAGGCGCACAGACCTGTATCGCACTTCTTACTTCTGCTGTAAATATCTGCACGGCTAACAATACAGTTGCTATTATCACTGTAGGCTCTATAAGCCGAGGTATTTCGGATACATTCTCGCTTGACCCAAGAAAAACTGCTTCATTGCTGGATACTTGCTCATGCATCACACAATGCCTTATCCCATACGGCGCACAGACGTTGCTTGCCACATCTCTCGCTGGAATAGCACCGGCTGCCCCCTGGCAATATCTTATATACCCTTGGGCTCTCACCATTAATGTCATACTGTCTATAATATTCCGCTATCCTAAAGCACTGACACGAACGTGAACTTTTTATGCTGTTTACACCTTATAATATTATAATAATATCACGACAAAAATTCAAACTTAATATGAAACATACGGCTATCATTTTAACCACAGTTGTACTTGCCATCACGACAACCGGATGCTCTCTGCTCGATATGATAAAAACTAAACCGGCTCCCACAGTGAATAAGACTACCGGTGAAGTTGTTGTTGCAAATCCGACACAAACAGTTGCAGCTATTGATAATATACTTTACGGAGAATGGACGGTATCCAATGTAAACAATCAGGGAGTTGTCGGTGACGAGCGGCCCTATGTTGTGTTTGATACTACCGGAGTTAATCCTTTTGAAGTGAGGATTTACGCTGATAATGGTTGCAATGTGCTCAACGGTGCTATGGCAGTCACACCCGGTGGTGAAATGAAAAAAGCGTCTGAATTTCTCAGCACTATGAAATATTGTGCAGATG
>JAIDQW010000167.1 GCA_029062075.1 Paramuribaculum sp. | reverse complement strand
CAGTGAACCCTCAACGGCGAGATAGTCATCCATACCGGCTTTTAATGAGCCGACGAATATGGTCATATCGGCAACGAATCCGCTGAGTCCCGGGAGACCGAGTGACGCCATACCTGCGATAACGTAACAAACGGCGAGGAATGGCATAATCTTCATGAGACCACCCATGAGTCGGATGTCACGAGTGTGGGTTCTGCCGTAAATCATACCGATGAGGGCGAAGAATAGCGCGGTCATGAGACCGTGAGAGAGCATCTGCATGATAGCACCGGTCATTGCGGTGGTGTTGAGCATCAGGATCGCGAACAGCACAAGACCGCAGTGGCTCACGGAAGAGTATGCGTTGATGTACTTGAGGTCGGTCTGTACACATGCGCTGAAAGCTCCGTAAACTACGGATATACCGGTAAGGATAAGGAAGATCCATGATAGTTCCTCAGCAGCCTGAGGCATGAGGTAAATGGCAACGCGGAAGCATCCGTAGCCTCCGAGCTTCATGAGCACACCGGCGTGGAGCATAGACACAGCAGTTGGTGCTGACGCGTGACCGTCAGGGCTCCATGTGTGGAATGGGAACATAGCTCCGAGTACTCCGAATCCAACAAATGTCATGGGGAAGAGGAAGTACTGCCATCCCTCGCTGATGGATGCGTTCTGTGCAATGGCGAGCAGGTTCCATGTAAGGGGTTGCCCAGCGGGTGCGGAGTGGTAGTAAATACCAATGAGTCCGAGCATGAGGAATGCAGATCCGCCCATAAGCATGAGAGTCAGCTTCATAGCGGAGTAGTTTTTGTTTCCGCTGCCCCACACTCCGATAAGGAGATACATGGGTATAAGAGCCACCTCATAGAACATGAACATTGTGAAGAGGTCAATGGAGATAAAGAATCCGAACACTCCGGTTGAGAGGAGTATGAGCCAGAGGAAGAAGTCTTTTGTGTGAGGCTCAATCTTCCATGAGGCGAAGCTTCCAGTGAGGAGAATGATAGATGAGAGGATAAGCATTGCTATGGAGATACCGTCCACACCTACAGCGAGGTTTATGTGGAGTGGTGCGAACCATGTCCACGACCCGGTGTAGAGCATTGGCGCGGTTTCTCCGGCAGCTCTGAGTGCGAGGTAGTCAATGAGCAGCCACACAGACAGTGCGGTGAGTGCGAGTGAACCGGTAACGGCTACCGCACGAATCTGCCGTATATTTCTGCAGATGGCGAGTCCTGCCAGCATAAGCAGTGGTATCACCACGAAATAAATCAGAATATTTGAAAACATAATTACTATACTTTTTCTTATTGCACCAATGTAATTCTATCAGATAAGGCAGATAAGTGTGATAGCCCCGAGGAGCAGCGCTCCGATGAGATAGAACCAAACATACATCTGAACTTTGCCGCTCTGGAATCCCTTTATGGCTTCGGAAGCTTTGTTTGTAACGTAAGCGAGTCCGTCCATTGATCCGTCGATGATATGGCGGTCAAACCAGGCGATAGGCTTACAGATGCAGCCGAATATAATCTTGTGGGTGATGAACTGGTAGAGTTCGTCCCAGTAGAAGCGGTGGAAGCACCAGTCCCAGAGAGCCGGGAGGGCGTTTTTCATCTTTGCCGGGAGAGGATTTTCCTTCTTGTACATCGCTGTTGCGATGAGGATTGCAATGATAGCGACAGCGAGTGATATGCCGGCAACGCTCCAGTCAAGATTTTCAAGGTTTGTCAGGAATCCGGATGTCATTTCTCCATTTTCGTTAACAAACATGGGGTGTCCGTTCCATGTAACGAGATTACCGAACGGTACGAATCCTGCGACACAAGATATGGCAGCGAGTATAACGAGTGGTGCTGTCATAGTCCATGGCTGGTCGTGCGGTGCATGGTGAGGGTCTTCAACCTTGTGCTCTTTCCACCAGAAGATGAGGTAGTAGAGACGGAACATATAGAAAGCAGTGAGACCGGCAACCAGTGACATCCAGATGTACCACACAATAGAGTGTCCGAAGCAAGCGGTGAGAATCTCGTCCTTAGAGAAGAATCCTGCGAACGGGATGATACCTGCAATTGCGAGACAGCCGATAAGGAATGTGATGTGTGTTATCGGCATGTATTTTCTGAGTCCGTGCATTGCGGTGTAGTCGTTAGAGCCAATGGCATGGATAAGTGCACCGGCGCAGAGGAAGAGGAGCGCCTTGAACATAGCGTGAGTGAAGAGGTGGAACATACCAGCCATGTAGCCTAAACCGTGGTGGAATTCAGGGCGTGCAACGCCGAGTGACACCATCATGAACGCAATCTGTGAAATTGTAGAGAATGCGAGGACACGCTTGATGTCAACCTGCGTGCAGGCTACCATAGCCGCATAGAAAGCGGTCAGTGCGCCAACAACCACAATTATGTCGAGTGCTGCCGTTTCCATAAGGTACAGTGGGAACAGACGTGCAACGAGATATACTCCGGCGACGACCATTGTTGCAGCGTGGATGAGTGCGCTGACAGGTGTTGGACCTTCCATAGCATCCGGGAGCCAGATGTGGAGAGGCATCATTGCTGATTTACCCATGCCGCCCATGAAGATGAGGACGAGCGCCCATGTCATAACGGAAGCACCCATAAACATCGGTGCGGGGCTGTTTGTGAACAGCGCCTTGATGCCTTCGGCAGTTGTGAGGCTCACCTGACTTACGTTGGCTATACCGTCAACCGGTGCAGAAGTCAGATCAGCGAAGTTGAATGTGCCTGTGTAGAAAGAGAGTATCAGGATACCGATAAGGAAGCCGAGGTCGGCGAATCGGGTAACGATAAACGCTTTCTTTGATGCTGAAACAGCAGATGGCTTTTTGTAGTAGAAGCCGATGAGGAGGTAGGAAGAGGCACCCACGAGCTCCCAGAAGATGTACATCTGGAAGATGTTTGTGGCAACCACGAGTCCGAGCATTGAAAAGCTGAAGAGCGAGAGGAAAGCGTAGAATCTCTGGAATCCGTGCTCATACACACCGTGATGATCGCGCATGTAGCCGAGACTGTACAGATGCACCATGAAAGAGATAGTGGGTATAACAATGAGCATCATAGCAGAAATCGGGTCGAGAAGGAATCCGAGATTGATTACGAGCGAGTCGGTGAACTGGAGCCAGGTGACATTGAAAACAGTGTATTGGAGTCGTTCTCCGGCTGTTGTAATAAATTCGGGAGCACCGCTATAGAAATATGTGAATGCGGTGATGTATGACAGGACAAGTACGGTACCCATTCCGAGTGTTCCGAGAGTGCCTGCGAGCCTGTGGCTCATCTTCATTCCGGTCAGTCCCAGAAGCAGGAACATGAAAAGCGGAATGACCAGTATCAAAAGAGGTAAAGTGATGTCCATGTGGCTTAGAATTTCATTTTAGTTACATCTGTAGCGTCGATATTTTTCGATGCCCTGAAGATATTGATGATGATAGCTATAGCGAGCGCTGTTTCGGCAGCAGCGATAGCGATGGCGAAGAGTGTGAAGAACATACCCTCAAGCTGGTTAGGGAAGAGGAATCTGTTGAACACGACAAAGTTGATGTCCACGCTGTTGAGCATAAGCTCAAGCGAGATGAGCATGGCAATCATATTCTTGCGAGTGACGAATCCATATACTCCGCAGCAGAACATAATCAGCGATGGCACCAAATAATAAATTACTGTAATATCCATAGTGCATTATCTTTTGCGGGCGACAACGACGCCACCGATTATACAAGCAAGAAGGAGCACGCTGATGGCTTCGAATGGGAGAAGGTATTCTCCGTTGCCGGTGCCCATAAGTGTTTCTCCGATTTTCTGCATTGACGGATTATCCATTTGTGGGAGTTTAGCAAACATCACCGAGCAACGGCTGATGAGTGCATATCCGGCAATGACGAGTGTAGCCACGGCGAGTGTAAGCCCGAGTACACGCTTGCGGGAAACGAGTTTTTCACTGCTGTGTCCCGGGTGTGACGTCAGCAAAATCGAGAAAACGAAAAGAACTACAATACCGCCGGCATACACAGCAATCTGCACCGCACCGAGAAACTCGTAATCGAGCTTGAAGTAAAGTGCTGCAGTAGCAAAAAGTGTGAACAGGAGATATGTAGCGCTACGCAGGATTTTGCGAGTGGTCACAGTGAGTACCGAGAAAACGATAATCGACAGCGCGATTATCACATACATGATGATACTTCCAACTGATTCCATATCTGATGATTAGTTATTATTTGCTTAATTAGTTCTCAGAGGATTTGTCCTCCTCTTTTTCTTCTTTTTTCTCAATAGCCTCAGCGGCGGCAGCCTCAGCTTTCTTGGCAGCGGCGGCAGCTTTGGCAGCGGCTATTTTGGCTTCTCTCTCTGCCTGAATGCGCGCGAGCTCTTCGGGTGATGGAGCGGGTTCTTCTTTTTCAGGAAGATAGTTTAGTTTTTTAACGAGTTTGTCTCTTGTAAATACAGCCTGCTCGAAGTCATTAGAGAATCGGAGAGCATCCTGGGGGCAAGAAGATACGCAAAGCTGACAGAAGGTGCAGCTACCGAGATCGTACTGATATTTTTCAAGTTTGCGTTTTTTCTTACCGTCCGGTGTATCCACCATCTTGGTTGTTAGTGTGATGGTTCCGTTAGGACAGTTTCTCTCACAGATACCGCAAGCGATACATTTGTGACGTCCTTCCTCATCGTATTTGAGTTCGAGAATGGCTCTGAATCTTTCGGGTACCTTAACAGTGTCTCTGTTTTCGGGATACTGCTCAGTGATTTTAGGGGTGATAAATTCCTTACCGGTTACCTGCATGCCTTTCAAGAGGCTGGCTATGCCTGAACCTAATGATGAAAAATAGTCTTTTACACTACCCATGGTTTATTATTTGTAATTACTTTTTCGTTTATGTTTATCTAATTTGACCGCCGAGAATATCAAGCAACTCAGTTGTGATACTCTGCTGACGCAGTTTATTATATTCAAGTTGCAGCTGCTCGAGGAGCTTGGTTGCATTGTCGTTGGCACTCTGCATAGCCATGACTCTCGCCGCCTGCTCCGAAGCTCTGTTCTCTGTGAAAATGTCCTGCATAACAGCGAGGAGAAGCATTGGGAGAGCTGAGTTGAAAATGGCAGCGGGCGATGGCTCGAAGATGTATGGCTTTGCGGTAGCCTTGCTTCCGACCGGCGCAAACGCATCCTGAGTAACCGGCAGAAGCTGTCCGAAGCTTGGGCGCTGACGGCTGACGCTCTGAAAGTTCATGTAGAGGAAATCGACTTTGTCGGTTTCTCCGCTTTCAAAACTCTGAGTGAGGAAATCCACAAACATCTTGACCCCGTCTCCGGTAGTTTTTGAGTCAACGCCTTCGCGGGTAACCACATCTACGGCAGATGATTTGAGCTTGGTGACGGCTTTGAGCATCTTTTTACCAATAGGATAGATAGTTACTTTGACTTGGCTACCGTATGTTTCTTTAATTTCGGCAAGCTTAGCCTGAAGAAGCTTGAAGATGTTGATGTTGTAAGCACCGCAGAGTCCGTCATCAGACCCGAAAACAACGATGGTGATATTGTTAACCGGTCGCTGCACCATGAGAGTCGAGGAGAATTCGGTGTCCGCTCCGAGAATGTTGCCGATAATCTCTTCAATGCCCTTGCGATATGGCTGGAGGCGCTTGAGACTCTGCTCCGCCTTGTGCATTTTAGCCGAAGAAATCATCTTCATGGCTCCTGTAATCTTCTGTGACGAAGCTACGGATCCGATTCGTGCTTTAAGCTCTCGAAGTGTTGCCATGCTTATTGAGTGACCGGTTGATTATATTATTAATTGTATCTTGCAGCAATTTCCTGAGCTGCGGCAGTGATTTTATCAGTTATTTCATCGTTAATCTGTCCCTGTCGGAGCAGGTCGAGCACATCAGCCTGATGGCGTGCGTGCAGGAGCTGCAGGAAGAGTTTCTCAAACTCAGCCACTTTGTCGAGGGGTACATTTTCAAGGAGTCCTTTTGTGCCGCAGAAAATCACAGCCACTTCCTCTTCCACAGCGAGTGGTTTGTACTGGGGTTGAATCAGAAGCCGTTCGTTCTTACGACCTTTGTCAATGACTCTCGCGGTAACGGGGTCAATGTCTCCGCCGAATTTTGTGAAAGATTCAAGCTCGCGGAACTGAGCCTGGTCGATTTTCAATGTTCCGGCAACTTTTTTCATTGACTTAATCTGCGCGTTACCACCTACACGGGATACTGAGATACCCACGTTGATCGCTGGACGGATACCTCTGTTGAAGAGAGCGGTTTCGAGGAATATCTGACCGTCGGTGATAGAGATAACGTTAGTGGGGATATATGCGCTGACGTCACCAGCCTGTGTTTCGATGATGGGGAGTGCAGTGAGTGAGCCTCCGCCTTTAACAATAGGTTTCAGTGCCTCTGGCAGGTCGTTCATATTTGCAGCCACCTCCTGATTGTCAATAATTTTAGCAGCTCTTTCGAGAAGACGAGAATGGAGGTAGAATATATCACCGGGGTAAGCTTCACGGCCTGAGGGTCGTTTGAGAATAAGTGAGATTTCTCGGTAAGCTACCGCCTGCTTAGACAGGTCGTCGTAAACAATGAGCGCGTCTCTTCCGGTGTCTCTGAAGAATTCACCGATAGCAACTCCTGCAAAGGGAGAGTAGTAGCGCATTGAAGCGGAGTCAGAAGCAGTTGCGGCAACAATAACGGTGTAGTCCAGGGCACCGTGCTGACGCAGTGTTTCAACCGTAGCGGCAACCGAGGAAGCTTTCTGCCCTATAGCGACATAGATGCAGAACACCGGTTTGCCCTCTTCAAAGTTTTTGCGCTGGTTGATGATAGTGTCAATAGCGATAGCAGTTTTACCTATCTGACGGTCACCGATGATGAGTTCGCGCTGTCCCCTGCCGATTGGCACCATAGAGTCCACAGCCTTGATACCGGTCTGGAGCGGCTGCTTCACGGGCTGACGGAAAATAACACCGGGTGCTTTTCTTTCGAGAGGTAATCTCAGGAGCTCCCCTTCAATGGGTCCTTTACCGTCGATAGGCTCTCCGAGGACGTTGATGACACGTCCGAGGAGTCCTTCACCCACCGGGATAGAAGCGATTTGTCCGGTGCGCTTAACACTCATGCCTTCAGTAACCTTGTCAACATTGTCGAGCAGTATAACTCCGACATTGCTTTCTTCAAGGTTGAGTGCTACTCCGGTTACACCGTTTTCAAACTCAACGAGCTCGTTAGCACACACATTGTCAAGTCCATAGACGTGTGCTACTCCGTCTCCGACTTCGAGTACGGTGCCTGTTTCCTCGAACGACACTTTTGAATTTATGTCGGCGAGCTGTTGCTTCAATACTTCTGAAATCTCGCTGGGATTAATCATCGTTATTTGCTTATAAGGTTCAAACGCAATTGCTTTAATTCGTTGGCAACCGATGTGCCAACGAATTAAAGCAATTGCGTTTGAACCTTATAAG
>JAIDQW010000166.1 GCA_029062075.1 Paramuribaculum sp. | reverse complement strand
GACTTGAACGATGACCCGCAAAACACCTCATGCGCAATGATTATCGGTGCAAGAAAGAATGCTTACGATGTACCGCCGACCGGATTTTACAACCCCTGGTGGAGCATACTTGAATCGGGAAAAGGTACACTAACCTACCGGGGCAAATGGAATCTCTTCGACCAGATTATTGTTGGAGGAATGTTGCTCCCTGACAACGGAGCTACCCTCACTCTCATAGGAGCCGAGGTGTGTGATCTCGACTTTCTCAAGCAAACGGAGGCTCCTTACACCGGAATGCCTCACCGCACATATGCCGGAGGCAAGTTTCTCAACGGCTACAGCGACCATTTCCCCACCCAGATTTTTTTGAAAAGAAAGTAATGCTGCTCAACAGTCTCGCTCTCACAAACTTCAAGAATATTGCCGAAGCGCACCTTGATTTTTCCCCGAAAATCAACTGTTTTCTCGGCAACAACGGCATGGGCAAGAGCAATCTGCTCGATGCCATCTATTTCATGAGCTTCTGCAAGAGCTTCACCGGGGTGCCGGACAGCTTGCTGATTCGTGAGGGTGAGGATTTCGCCATGGCGAAGGGTAAGTACGAGCGCTCGGGAGTGGATGAAGAGCTTACTCTCGGACTGGCGAAGGGTCGTCGCAAGAGCCTCAAGCGTAGCGGAAAGGAGTACGGAAGGCTCAGCGAGCATATAGGACTCTTTCCCCTGGTGCTTGCCGCACCGGCAGACATTGACCTTGTGCGAGGTACTTCCGAGGAGCGCCGCAGGTGGATGGATATGGTAATATCTCAGGGTGACAGACGCTATCTGGATGCTCTGATACGCTATAATGCGGCTCTGGAGCAACGCAACAAACTGCTGAGAGACAGTATTTCAGATAAAGGATTATACGAGGCTGTTGAGATGCAGATGGATATGGCTGCATCATATATACATCCGGTGCGTGAACGCTGGATTAGGGAGCTGCAGCAGCTGTTCAACCGCTTTTACACCGATATTGCCGGACAAGGATGCGAAACAGTGCTTCTCGGTTTTGAAGGTTCGCTTGAAGGAGGTATAACGCTTACTCAGACTCTGGATGACGCAAGAGCCAGGGATGTGGCTGTACGTCATACAACAGTGGGACCGCACCGCGATGATATTTCCATGACCCTCAACGGCATGCCGATGAAGCGCACCGCATCGCAGGGACAGTGTAAAACATTTACCACCGCGCTGCGGTTTGCCCAGTATGAGTTTCTTCACCGGGTATCGGGGATGCGTCCTCTCCTTCTGCTCGACGATATATTCGACAAGCTTGATGCAGAGCGGGTTGAAAGAATAATGGCGATGGTTACGGGAGATGATTTCGGACAGATTTTCATTACTGACACAAACCGCGCCCACCTTGACGAAATTGTGAGCCGCACCACCGGGACTTACGGAATGTGGAATGTTGACAATGGTGTTTTCACGCGATAGAGTATCATGGAAAGAACCTACCCCAAAAAACTTTCTGAGATAATCGAGGCTGCCCTTGAGCATGAGGGTGATGCCGAACTGCTTGCGCGCCAGAGAGCGTCATACGCCTGGAGCGAGATTGTAGGCGAGGGAGTAAACAGATACACGAGCCGAAGATATGTGTCCGGAAGCACCCTCCATGTGTATATAACATCCGCACCTCTTAAGCATGAGCTGTCATTTCACACAGCAAGTATCATCGAGTCGATAAACAGAGCGGTGGGGCGGAATGTTATTAATGAAATAGTAATACATTAAAGAATTATGCAATCAGGTACATATCTTCCATCGGACAACCCCAAAGTGCCCGCGGCGGAGTTCCCTTTTTACCACAGCCTGCCGGTGCAGATGAGGTTCACAGACATTGATATGCTCGGTCACCTAAACAACAATGTGTATCTCTCCTTTATGGATCTCGCTAAAGTGAGCTATTTCAGCGATGTCCTGCCCGAAGGGATGGACTGGAAAAGCCTCCGCGCGGTGGTGGTGCACATAAGCTGCGATTTTTACTCCCCCTCATATTTCAACGAGAGCCTTGAGGTGTGGACCACAGTCACCTCGGTGAGCGAGCACAGCTTCAAAATGGAGCAGAGGATAGTCAACAGCTCAACCGGACAAACGAAATGCATAGGCTACACTGTCATGGCTGGATTTGATCCTGCCACAGCCAAGTCTATCAAGATTGACAGGCACTGGGTGGAATGTGTTGAAAAGTTTGAGGGTAGAAAACTGTAGCTCTTATTGGGCGTGTAGTGCAATAATTGTATCTTTGCGCTGCCGGAATACAATTCAGCTCCGGTAAATTTTTTGTATGAGAAAGATTATCATAATAGGTGAGTGTACACTTGATCTCCTTTTTCCCGGTGACAGGAATACGGATACTGTGCAGGTAACGGCAAAACCGGGTGGCAGAATGCTCAATGCTGCTGCGCTGCTTGGCAACTGCGGCTACAATGTTACTTATGTGAGCGAATGTGCCTCTGACCCCACCGGAGACATGCTCCTTGCTTTTCTGCAGCGTAACGGAGTGGATACACGCTCAATCGACAGGTATTCAGACGGCATAACGCCTCTTAATCTGCGGTTTGCTCCAGAAAATGAGCTGGTGTGCAGCCGCAGCTATCCAAAAGAGAAGTTTGACTTTGTGTGGCCTCGCATAGATGCCGATGATATCGTTGTTTTCGGCGCTTTCTTCTCACTGAATGAAAGAGTGCGCACACATATTGTGGAGCTTCTGAACCATGCCATAGAGCGCAAGGCTATCATTATCTATGTGCCGGGACTGATGCCGGTACCCAAGAGCGGAATCACCAAGATGATGCCTGATATTCTCGAAAATCTTGAAATGGCAACCATTGTACTTACCCGTAGTTCCGACCTCAAGACCATTTTTAATGAGACAGATTCAGCCAAGTGCTACGAAAGGCATATCCGCTTCTACTCAGACAATTATATTCACATTGACTCCGAGGATTCATCAGTGAAGCTGCATCACAAGGATGTGGTTACATCATCCTCCAAGCCGGAGCTTAACGAAAATCTTGAAACAACCGCAAGCGGTATTGCCGGAGCGGTAGCCGCACTGGTGGATAAGGATATCAAGCTCGAAGATCTACCCTCTCTGAGCGGTGAGAATATGCAATATATTGTGAGCCGGATTGCGGACAGCGCCTTTACAAAGTCAGTAAGTACCGCCGGTTAGACAAATGGAGGAGAGCACACAACCGATTTTTCCTCACTTCTGCTCCGAGAGCAATAGTGCCTCGGACTTCACTGATACGCCGCTTAGAATAAAGGCGGTGAAGGACAAGATTATAGATCTGGATTTTATTCCTGCCTACGACTTCTGCTGTAATCTGGTTAACCAACTTGTGAGCCTCGGCAGGGAGAACGATGCACTCGCAGCCATTAACGGTTTCAATGCCATTGCCCTTAGAAACAATGCCGGAAATAAGGAGCTTGAGGACTTCAGGGCGGCTTTGCTTTATATCAAAACCGGTGTGCTTATACACAACGGCGACACTGATGCAGCGCTTCTCGCTGCAGCCGAGTGCCTGAATATTCTCGCTCAGGATGTGAAGCGTCGCGATGAGGCGTTTCTGAACATTCTGGCGGGTCTCCTCTACTCCATAGCGGGATTGCATATCAGCATGGGTAAATACCGGCAGGCGGAGCGCGAAATTGAAAAATCAGCCAAGATATTCGAGCGTCTCGCACGGTCAGACGCACAAAGATACGGTGCAGCTCACATAATGGCTGTTGACAGAGCCACAAAGACACACCTCTCAAAGGTAAAGCAGGCGGAGATGCTGGCAGCTTTGCACATCGCTTCAGATACCTATATGAAGGATGTTAACGCCGGAGTGGAGAACGCGGCGGCAAACCTTGTAGATTCGCTTGAAACCGTCGGCAAAACCCTGATGCAGATGGGTAAGGAGCGCGAGGCGGTGCAATATTTCACCCGTGCGCTCAAATACCTCACCAAAATCGAGACAGAGTTTACGCCGCGTCAGCTTGAGCTGAGTGTTGAATTGGGCGAAGCCCTGCTCGGAGTGAAATCCTCACGCGAAAAGGGTGTTCATTTACTCAACACCCTGCTCCACAAGGCGTCACGACTCAATGCCGATGACATTCACAAAAAGATTGTAGATATACTGTATAATGCAAAGAATCACGGGTCGGATATTCTCGGATTCTGGCATAAATTATTTCCACGTTAAAAGCATAATTATGTCACAGAACAGACCTGAATCAACGCTTGACAAGAACAGTTTCAAGGGAGCTAAAATAGCTATCGTGCAGGCTCAATGGAACGGTTTCATCACCTCACGCCTGACCAAAGGAGCGGTTGAAACACTCCGTAAGCATGGAATTCCCGACTCTGATATATCTGTGTATGAAGTGCCGGGAGCCGTTGAACTGACTTTTGCAGGAAATCAGCTTATTGAGCACGGAGCTGCCGATGCTATAATTGTTTTCGGCTGCGTTGTGCGCGGTGACACACCTCACTTTGATTATGTTTGCCAGAGTGTTACTCAGGGAGTTACAGAGCTTAACACGTTGTCTGACATACCGGTTGTTTTCGGTGTTCTGACAGTTGAAAACGAGCAGCAGGCAATAGACCGAGTAGGCGGACCTGCCGGTCATAAAGGTGTTGAAGCGGCTGAAACAGCTCTTCAGATGATAGCTTTTACCCGCAGTCTGGACTGATTTCGGGCTATCAGTAATTAAATGAGCTGCCTCCGAGAAATTCCCTCAGCAGCGAAGTAGAAGGCACATATTTCTCGCTCACGGAAGCGAAATAGCTCAAGAATTTGCGCAGACGTGAAGCCTCACCGAATTCCGGAACATCCTTCGGGACTTGGCGAAGAACCTCCTCACCCTCATTTTTCAGTACACCAAGCTCAAACAGCAGCGATGAATTGAAGGTTGAATCGGCATTTTCCTGATATGGGAAAATCCATTTTTCCTCACCCCGGCGCACGCTGGGCCAGCGGCGTATGGTGTCAGCCGCAGAAGCACCGCGATACTTATGGTCTCTTATAATTCTGCGTAGCAGGCGGTTGTCGGTAGTAGGAATCCAGTTGTGATCGTCTATGGAGATGGTTGTCAGAGCCGACACATAAACGAGGTACTTCATTTTCTGATCCACCGCTTTAGTGAGTTCCGGATTCAGCCCGTGAATACCCTCTATTAGCAGAATTGAATTGGGTTTCAACCTGATGCGGTTGCCTCTGAACTCGCTTGTTCCCGTAGCGAAATTGTAGTAGGGCAGCTCCACCTCCTCGCCGTCAAGGAGAGCGTTAAGGTGAGAGTTGAAAAGCTCAAGATTGAGGGCATACAGCGACTCGTAGTCATACTCACCGTCCTCATCCTTAGGGGTGTGGTGGCGGTCAACGAAGTAATCATCGAGCGAGATAAGCTGCGGCTCTATAAGGTTGGTCATCAGCTGAATGGCAAGTCGCTTGGTAAAAGTTGTCTTACCGCTTGACGATGGTCCGGCGATGAGAACGAC
>JAIDQW010000165.1 GCA_029062075.1 Paramuribaculum sp. | reverse complement strand
GATAAAAACCCTCCTTTGTTCGGTCAACCGGTATTATCATCTTGAGGAAATCTGCAAATTTGATTCCACGGTTATCTATCCTTTCAACCTCTCCCCTATTCATATAAACACTCTTTCCCCCAAACTGTCCCGCTGCCTGCCCACCGAATGTTAGAGAGAACAATCTTGAAGTATCAAGTCGGAAATATAGTCTCCGATAAACATACCATATTCCTGATGTGGTTAAAGAATTGTATCTGTCACTGTGATTTTCCCACCATTTTGAATCAGCGAATTTTCCATAGGCTAATTCACCATTCACTTTAAGAACACCGGAAGTAAAAGGTACAGGTTGGAAATCTACAAACCCCGCACGAACCTGCGGTATAGGACGGGCATTACCGCTGTGAATCAAATCGCCGGAACTTAGCTCCCTGTCAACCAACACCGGCTCAAATTCCTTCATTCCCGCCATGACAAAAAGGCTTCGCCATTTAACTGCGGCATATAGTTGCTGAATAAATGCACGGGATGGATTCATAGGATTCTTCACGAAACCGTCGAAAGACTTGTCAAACCTCCTGTACTTAATTTGAGAAGTGTATCCTCCGATAAACTGGGCACCGAAGGCATAACTGAAACGGCGATTCTTGTCCAGACCACGATCTATCTTCGCTGACAGGAGGAAATTGTCACCGCTACTGATAACTCCGAACCTATTCGCAGCCAAATAATGAGGAGCGAATGAGCCGCTTGACAAAGTCGCCATGCCGTCTGCCTGCCACACAGCAAGAGTATCCACCGGTTGCTTTGCAAATAGCACCGTTATTGCAAAAAACAGGCAAATAGCTGTAAGCAGTCTCTTCATAACGATGCCAAAGTTACAAAAAAACAGCAAGAGTATTTCAATCAACTGTACATCCGATTTATTTCATCAGCGTAATGTGAAGTTACAGTAGCACGCTTAACCTTCATTGTATTGGTGAGTTCATCATTTTCCATACTGAACGGCTTAGGCAATAGGGTGATTTTTTTTATACGTTCAAAACCGGCAAGGTCACTCTGTAATTTTTCTATCCGAGTCATCATCATCTCGTTTATACGTGGGTCAGATACCAACTTCTCAATCGAATCGTAAGTAATGTTGTGTTCATTGGCATACTCTTTCAATGAATCAAAAGATGGCACTATAAGCGCACTCACAAACTTTTTACCGTCGCCAATCAAAGCGACCTGCTCTATCATAAGGTCCTCACCAAGACGGCTTTCAAGAGCCTGTGGAGCAATATACTTGCCATTGCTTGTTTTGAAAAGATCCTTAATTCGTTCTGTCAGTACAAGTGCACCTGATTCATTTATGTAGCCGGCATCGCCTGTCCGGAAATAACCGTCATCGGTAAACGCCTCTGCCGTGGCATCCGGTTTTTTATAATATCCACGCATCACGGAGGGACCTTTTACCAAAATCTCACTGTTCTCTCCGATTTTTACCTGAATGCGTGGAAGCACCGTACCAACTGTTCCAAGTTCCCAACCTACATTAGGATAACAAGTTACAGTAGCTGTGGTTTCAGATAGTCCGTAACCGATTATAATATTTATTCCGCAACTGTGCAAAAACTCCACAATCTTTGGCGACAGTGGTGCTCCTGCTGTAGGGAAAAATCTGCCCCTGTCTATACCTATGACCCGTTTCAATGGAGTAAAGGCTATTTTATCAAAGAAATTGAAAGCAATTTCAAGATAAAATGGGACCTTTTTACCAAGACGCTTATAATACATATTCCTCTTTTTCCCCACCTTCAACGCCATATTTATTATAAATCTGCGAAGCGGATTCATCTTACCCATTTTATCCTCCACTACAGCATAAACTTTTTCCCAGAATCTTGGAACAGAACACATGCATGTAGGTTTGGTCTGACGAACAGAAGCCTGAATAACATGCGGATCATAATTGATGAATACCTGAATGCCCAGGAAGAGGCAGAAATAAGTCCATGCCCGCTCAAAAATGTGGCTGAGAGGCAAAAAACTCATTGAAGAATCTGTATCGCTCAAAGTGTTAAGGCGCTCTTTGTGAATTCCCAGCGCCGCATTGAAGCAAGAGTGAGGCAGAACAGCGCCCTTAGGCTCTCCCGTTGTGCCGGAGGTATATATTATTGCTGCGATATCATCTGCTGAAGCCCGACTTCTTCTTTCATCTACTATGTGGGCTACTTCGTCATCCGATTTCTTTCCGGTTTCTATAAAATCAATGTAACGCATTGATGAATCATCCGATGCATCTCTCTCAACATCACCGAAAATTATGATATTTTTAAGCTGAGATGTCAACGTCTGTACTTTTCTCGCAACAGCATATTGCTTTTCATCTCCAACGAATATTGTGGTTATCGATGCATCCTCTACTATGTACTTTACCTGTTCAGGAGTACTTGTTGAATATATGCTGATAGGTACTGCCCTATTACTGAAAGCCGCAAAATCAACCACAAGCATCTGCGGTCTGTTTCCTGAAAATGTAGCTATATTTTCCTGCTCTTTCACACCTAAAACTACAAGCGCTTTAGATGCAATCTGCACTTCATTGTTAAACTCCTGCCATGAAATTGGTAGCCACTCACCGTTTTCCGGGTAGGATAATGCTGTTCTATCGCCGTATCTTAGAGCCTGATGCTCAATCAAATCTGTTAATATGTTCGGCATAATATATGTTTTGAGGGAAATCCCAATATTTTATGTTATCGCCACAAAGGTAGGGCTTATATATTTACTAAGTAACATATCACAATTAATATTGTAAGATTCATTAACAATTGTTTTATTCTATAGAGCTACCTTTAACATTCATTCGTTTTTCAAGCTATGCAATAAAATAAAGGCTGTGCCGTTTTATTGATGATGAACATCAGATCCGTAATATTATCCATAATTGCGTGCTGCTCAATAGTGTTATGCAATGCAAGGGACTTTTCGTCAGGTCCACTCAACCGCCCATATAGCGACGGAAGAGCGTGGCATTTAGGTTTTTATGTAGGTTTGAACGCTCATGATCTCCGTTTCCGTCATAACGGATTCATAACTGAGAGTGGTGAAAATTGGTTTGTTGATCAGCCCGGCTATTCACCCGGTTTTAATGTAGGCGGCCTTGTGGATTTCCGCCTTAACGATTATTTCAATGTGCGCCTTACTCCCGGGCTGTTTTTCGGTAGCCGCGATATCAAAATGCGTGAAGCGGAAAGCGGTGAAATGTATCGCCAGAATATCAAAAGTGCACTTGTTGTTGTGCCCGTGGATATAAAATATTCTGCTGTTCGCTATAGAAATTCCCGTCCATACCTCACCGCAGGGATTATGCCGGGTATAGATGTTGCTAAAAAGCGTACTGACTATCTTAAATTGAAACCGTTTGATTTCTATCTCACTGCAGGTTTCGGATGTGATTTTTATCTACCTTTCTTCAAACTTAATCCTGAAATAAAATTCTGCTTCGGTCTGACTGATGTTCTGACTCACAAAAGACCGGACCTTGCTGAAGAGCCTGATCGATTAAAAATTACCCAATCACTGAAAAGAGCCACTTCAAAAATGATCGTGCTCAGTTTTTATTTCGAGTAACCATGATAAGACGAATATATATTATCTTGGCATTACTCGCCACATTTATATATAATAAAGGAGTGGCACAGAATGATGCATTGCTAACTCACTACTATGAGGTGCCCGCGTTCTATAATCCGGCGGCTACCGGACTGACTGACCTTGTAAAGGTTCACGGCGGATCAAGACTTCAGTGGATTGGTATAGATAATGCTCCTAAAACTTTCCTTGCACTTGCCGATTCTCCATTCAAGCTTGGCAAAAGGAGGCTCGGTGCCGGAGTTGCCATTAATCAGGAAAGCATGGGCCTGTATCGGAACCTGAGTGCAGCTGTACAATTGAGTTATAAGCTGAAACTACTCGGTGGCACTCTTTCCCTTGGAGTTCAGCCCGGTATAATAAGCGACACATTCAGGGGCTCGGAGGTGTTCATACCCGATGACGATGATTTTCATGACGATACCGATGCGGCTATTCCACGAACCGATGTAAGCGGTACAGCTTTTGACCTTGGTGCCGGTATATGGTACACCAGAAAGAGTTTAAGCATAGGATTGTCCATGACACATATAAATGCGCCAAAAATTTCTTTCAGTTCTGAAAATGGGCTTTCAAGCAGTGACAATTCCACTGATATTTTTGAATTTGGACCTGCCAGATCACTATATTTTATCACTGAAGGCAATATTGCGATAAAAAACACGTTATTTGAAGTGATTCCGTCTGTGATGGTGATGAGTGATTTTACTTTCACACGTGCTATTGCAACAGCACGATTAAGATATAAAAAATTCATCAGTGCCGGAGTTGGATATCGCCATGATGATGCCATAAGCGCCATTCTGGGAGTAGAATTCAAGGGATTTTTCCTTGGCTACAGTTACGATTATCCTACCGGAGCCCTATCCTCAGCAAGCAACGGAAGCCATGAAATATTTGCCGGCTACAGCGTCAAACTCGACTTGTCGGCTAAAAATAAATTTAAGCAAAAAAGCATACGCATAATGTAATGTCTATGATGAGAATAACACAAAATATTGCAGCGGTTTCAACCGTACTCCTTATGACCGGTTGCGCAGCAGGTACCCATAACTCCACCGGAGGCGAACTCACCGGTGTCGGAGCCCCTTCCTGGGCTGAACCGGCACCATACGGCATGGTGCTTGTTGACCGTGGGTCCATCAAGGCGGGGCCTCAGACTGCCGATTCTGTATGGGGTACCCGTGCTGATGCCAGAGGGGTAAGCGTGGATGCTTTCTGGATGGACGAGACTGAGGTAACGAACGCCGAGTATAAGCAATTCGTGTACTGGGTTCGTGACTCTATCATCCGCGAGCGTCTTGCTGATCCCGCTTATGGTGGAAATGAAGAATTTAAGATTGAGGAAGATCGTGATGGAAATCCAGTGACCCCTTATCTGAACTGGAAGAAACCTATTCCCTGGAAAAATGCTGATGAGGATGAACAGCGAGCCATTATGAGCCTGTACCGCACAAATCCTATCACAGGAACTCTTGAACTTGACCCTACCCAGCTGAACTACCGGTACGAAATTTACAATCACACAGAGGCGGCAAGACGTAAAAACCGTCTTGACCCTAAGCGCAGACAGTACAATACTGATTTGCCGGTACCTACCGAAACCCCGGTAATAACCAAAGATACAGCCTGGGTGGATGAGGATGGCGAAATTATTCGCCGCACAATTTCACGCGGACTTACTGGTGATTATGATTTCGTGAATACATACATTGTCAATGTATATCCTGATACAACCGCATGGATTAATGACTTTGACAATGCTTACAACGAACCTTATGTGAGAATGTATTTTTCACATGGCGGCTACAGCGATTATCCCGTTGTGGGCGTCAGCTGGGAACAGGCTAATGCTTTTGCAGCATGGCGCACTTCATTCCTGCGGCGCTCCCTCGGCAAAGAGGGCATCTATGTAGAACCTTATAGGTTGCCTACTGAAGCCGAATGGGAATATGCGGCAAGAGCCGGTGTGAGTGAAAACAAATATCCGTGGGAAGGTGATCTTCCTCTAACAGGTGATAAAGGGTGCTTCTATGCAAACTTCAAGCCTCAAGAAGGTAATTATGTGCAGGACGGTCATGTGATAACATCCCGGGTAGGCACATTTGCCCCTAATGACTTCGGGCTTTATGATATGGCGGGAAATGTAAGTGAATGGACATCAACCGCATATACTGAAAGTGTAAGCAAATTGATGAGTGATCTTAATCCCGAGTATCGCTATGACGCGGCACAGGAGGATCCGTACCGTATGAAACGTAAAATAGTCAGAGGCGGCTCCTGGAAGGATGTTGCTCACAATATCAGATCTGATATAAGAATGTGGGAATATCAGAACGAACAGCGTTCATATATCGGATTCCGCTGTGTACGAACAAATATCGGTTTTGCCAAAGGTCAGAAGAAAAAGAAATAAGCTATGGATAAAATTAAAAGGTACAAAAATGTTGTGGAGCGTTTTCTTTCAGGAGAAAGCGGACAGCGTTTCTTTAATATAGCATATAGTATAGGCGCCGCGATTGTAATTCTTGGTGCTCTGTTCAAAATTCTGCACCTTAGAGGTGGTGACATACTGTTGTCTGTCGGTATGGGTACTGAGGTAGCTATGTTTATACTCACTGCCTTTGACCGTCCTCCGCGCGAAACATCCATTGATGAGATTATCCCCTTATTGGCTGGAGGAGCATCCGCTTCCGGTAATGGTGAAGGTGTAATCACAGAGAATATGCCTGCTTCATCAGCAGCTGCACCGGTTAATACCGGAGGTGGTTTTCATGGAAACGGTGCTGTTGTTTCCGGAGGTATTGCAGCTCCCGTTGTGGTGAGCGGTGGCAGTCCCGTCTCCCCGGAGGTGGCACATGAGATTGAACGTCTCGGAGAGACAGCTGCAAAACTCAATGCAGCCGGAGAAGCCCTACTCAACAGCTATTCCTCAATTTCTACCGACCCGAAAGCGGCTGCCGAAGGAGCTGCAGGATATGTAGAACAGATGCAGGCTCTGAACCGTAATATTCAAGGTCTGAACACCATCTATGAAATTCAGCTCAGGAGCGTTTCATCGCAGCTTGATGCCATTCAGAGTGTGAACTCCGGTATGAGTCAGATGAAAGAGATGTACCAGCAAACCGCAGAGTGCTCTCAGGCATATCGTGAAGAAGCGCAGAAGCTTACCAAAAATATGCAACAACTGAACAAAGTGTATGAGCAGATGCTAAACGCTATGACAGTAAATATGTTTAATGCCTCCTCGCGTCCGGTTTCAAATGACTGACAGAGGATTAATTAAAAATATAGTAAATGGGTAAATCCAACTTGAGACTTTCACCGCGCCAAAGGATGATAAACTTGATGTATATCGTCCTCACCGCCATGCTCGCTCTCAATGTATCCAGCGATGTGCTTGACGGATTTACACAGGTGCAGGATGGTCTGTCGCACACAAACCAGAATTTTGCACAACGAAACGATGCAGTATTCGCGACTCTGGAAACAGCGGCAAAGAATAATCCCGATAAAGCAGGCAAATGGCATGATATGGCTATGGAAGTGAGACGTGAATCAGAGTATCTTTGTCAAACCATAGATTCTTTGAAACTTGCCATTGTTCGTAAGGCTGACGGAAAAAACGGTAATCCGGACAATATTCAGAACCGAGAGAATCTGGAAGCATCATCTGTTATTATGCTAAGTCCTGTCAGCGGAAACGGAGAGCGTTTGCGCAAAAGAGTAGAGAACTTCAGGGCTTTTGTTGCACCTATGATTATGGATTCCGCGACACGAGCCGGTATTGAATCTATGTTGTCAACCGATTCCAAACGAACTGAGACCTCTGATG
>JAIDQW010000164.1 GCA_029062075.1 Paramuribaculum sp. | reverse complement strand
GCCTTTATCCTTGTATTTGAACTCTCTGACCTCACCCTTATTCAGTTCTTTAGCAAGATGCAGTGCCTGCTGAATGGCTACCTGAGCGAGCTGCGGCAAACCTTTCGGATTCTCATCCGAAGGCATGAATGCAATATCTCCGAGAGCATACACATCTTTCACACCTTTCACGGCACAGCTCGCATCCACCGGAAAGCGTCCGCCCCTGTCAAGCTCTGGAGCACTGCCCTTCAGCTCAAACTTCTGTGAAGTCACTCCCGCAGTCCATATCACCATACCGCCGTCAAACTGACTGCCATCACCGAGAGTCACCACTCCGTCCTCGTATGACTTCATCAGCTGATTCAGCTTAACATCCACCATAAGCTTATGCAAATACGTCTCCGCTTTAGCCGAAGACTCCTCGCTCATAGTACCGAGTAATCTGTTGTTACCCTCAATGATAACTATTTTAAGTTCATCAGGCGAGATAGTAGGATATTCGCGCGGCAGAATATACCGCTTCATCTCACCGAGAGCACCCGCTATCTCTACTCCGGTCGGTCCACCGCCTATCACTGTGAATGTAAGCAGCTTCTTTCTCTCCTCAGCATCCTCGGTAATAGTTGCACACTCCATCCGCTCGAGAATTTCATCGCGGCAGCGAATAGCCTCGGGGACAGACTTGATAGTATAGACACTCTTCACCAGATCAGGGTTGCCGAAAAAATTGTTTGTCGTTCCGGCGGCAATCACCAGCTTGTCATAAGGTATTGACTCGTATTGGGTTTTAATCTCCTTACGGGCAAAATCAATAGTCTCGACTTTACCCATCTGATACTCTACGCCTTTCACTTTGCCCTTACGCATCTCCCTTCTGAACGGAAACGAAATGCTCGACGGATCCAGACCGCTGCTCGCTATCTGATAGAACAGAGGAGGAAAAGAATGGTAATTGTTGGCATCCACCAATACAACCTCAAACTTCTTCTTATCCAACTTTTTAACCAGATTTAGCCCGGCAAAACCGCCGCCGATAACAACTACGCGCTCTCGTGATGAATCACCAGATATATTTTTACCCATAATGCGATGTTTTATTCAAATATCTAATATCTAACAAAACAACGCTGAACTCCCCTCTTCTGTTTACTCTCTTTCAAATATTAAAACCACGCACCCAACTGTTAAAAAAAACTAATTCACATAATTCCGGTAGATAGTAAATATCTTTGTAAATCAATATTCCTGAGTCAATCATGAAATATAAGCTCATAATACTCCTATTTTTGTTAATAGCCGTCTCAAACCACACCTATGCCGTGGTCAATGACACAACAATAAGAAATATAAGATATTATCTCACTCAGGCACAAACCTTCTCAAAAAAATTCCCGCAGGAAAATGTCTTTGTACATCTGGATAACACCTCATATTTTGCCGGTGACAAAATTTGGTTTCAGTGCTATGTGGTAAACAGCCTGGACAATACTCCCAAATCACTAAGCAATACTCTCTACGTTGAATTACTCAATCCTCGGGGAAAAGTGATTGGAAAACAGATTCTTAAAATTCACGACGGACGTTGTTCCGGAGCTTTCACACTCAATCAGTTGCCTTTTTATTCCGGATTTTACGAGATACGGGCATATACCAAGTATATGCTGAATTTTGGCGAGACAGCTATTTTTTCAAGGGTAATTCCGGTATTTGATAAACCGAAAAAGGCAGGTGACTATTCCGACAGAAAAATGACCCGCAATATATCTAAATACACCGGTTCACGCCCGAATCCTGCAAAAAGCCCGAAACTATCCATGAGATTCTACCCCGAAGGTGGCAAGCTCATTGCCGGAGTGCCTGCAAGAGTGGCGTTTGAGCTAACAGGGCACCATGGGCAACCCATTGAAGGCAAAGGCATTGTGATAGACGAAGCTACCGGTCACACTATAGATTCCATTTCAACTCTCCATGAAGGTAGAGGCTACTTCACTATAACTCCTGAGCCCAATAAAATCTACACAGCCGTTATCCATACACCGTCAGACAATAACGAGCAGAAATTCCGGCTGCCCGAAACAAGTAGCACCGGTATAGGATTGCGTGTTGACAATATCACTGATCCGGATAGCATCTTTATAACCGTTACCCCCGCCTCAGATTTCACCGCTTCAGATATGGCTGGTCTTGCCGTGACTTCAAGAGGCATATTATTGTCCTATTCATTTGTCAATCTTTCATCACCAAGATCTATAGGACTCAGTACCAAGGACATTCCTACCGGTGTAAGCGTGATAACCCTGTTTGGAGCCGACGGCAGAACATTAGCAGACAGAATGATTTTCATAAATAACGGTGGAGTAG
>JAIDQW010000163.1 GCA_029062075.1 Paramuribaculum sp. | reverse complement strand
CCGTTATTCTTGACACCCAGAAGAGTTTTTCCGTAACCGCCGTAAATATGGCTCATAGACTCGCCTGTCTCATTCCATGTCTGACCGTCGGAAGATGTAAAAAGTTTATCGGTATCATCAAGAATAAATAACGCATCGTCAGTTGCCGAGAAACTGCCTATCACCGCTCCCGCCGGCACATTGGCTACTACGTTTTGCCATGAAGCCGATTCAGCTATATTATTCCCGGGTTCGAGTATCCTGCCGGAGGTAAATTCTGTCAAAATAAAATATTTTTCTCCCATTTTTACTGTACGGCTCGATTTTGCGCCAGGTTCAGCACCCGGAATGGTGCTGTAAGGATTTTCATCCCAATACAGGCTGTCCGGTTTAATCTTGTGAACATTAACTTTTACCGAGTACTCGCGGCGCACCGTCTGATTAGTGGAGACAATCCGCACAGACACCTTATCGGCTGCGAAATCAATAGAATCGGATGGAGATGAAAGGTAATCCACAATCACATCTTCCTTGGCTGCATCTTCGTAATGCATCACTATTTCAGCCTTACTCACCGAAGGCAAATCAAGAGAAACAAGAGCTTTTTTCAGTTCTGTGCCTACCGGCAGCGAGTCTGCGTTAAAAATCAGTCCTGCCTCCAGATTCACAGAAAAGCTCAGCGAATCCTCATCCTTAGCGCCGAAAGTGGAAGTAACTGAAAATGCTTTAATTTCCACGCTGGAAGCGCCTAAATCGGTGAGCACCACACTCTCTACGCTTTCGCTATTGCAAGAGCAAAACCCCAAAGCAAGTGCTGCGGTGAATATAATGACCGGTACTTTCAATCTCATAATTTATACTTTTTCAGCCTGCAAAGTTATAAACAAAATCGGTATATCATCATGTGGTAGCGTTAAAATAAATGTATTAGAGCAGGTTCGGCAATTGCGGTACAAGTTTTTTTGATTATTTTTGCATCGTGACAGAGGTTTCAAAAATCTGTCACACCTTATTTATATTATAGTACTAACCCCTATATCCGGTAACAGCAATGATTACACAGGAGCAGCTAAAAGAGACTTTTGAACGCAAGCTCGCGTTGAGGAGGTATCTTTGACATCGACAGTAAGAAAATTGAAGTAGAAGAGGAAGAACTGCGCACTCATGTGCCCGATTTCTGGGAACATCCTAAAGAGGCACAGGCACAGATGAAGAAAATCAAGGACATCCAGGCGTGGATTGACGGCTATGCCGAAATTGAGGACGCTGTGGATGAGCTTCAGATTGCCTGGGAGTTTGTGAAGGATGGAGAGATGGAAGAGAGTGAACTTGACGAAATGTACGCCTCAACCATTGACAAAATCGAGCGACTGGAGTTGCGCAACATGCTTCGCCGCGAAGAAGACAAGCTTGGCGTTGTTCTCAAAATCAACTCGGGAGCGGGTGGCACCGAAAGCCAGGACTGGGCGTCCATGCTGATGCGCATGTACATGCGCTGGTGTGAGGCTCACGGCTACAAAACCTCAGTCGCCAACCTGCTTGAAGGTGATGAAGCAGGCATTAAATCATGCACAATAAATGTGGAGGGCGATTTTGCCTACGGCTATCTAAAGAGCGAGAACGGGGTGCACCGTCTCGTAAGAGTATCGCCATACAACGCTCAGGGCAAGCGCATGACCTCGTTTGCATCGGTATTTGTTACACCGCTGGTTGACGACACCATCGAGGTTAAGGTTGATCCCGCACTACTCTCATGGGACACATTCCGAAGTGGTGGCGCCGGCGGTCAGAACGTCAACAAAGTGGAATCGGGTGTGCGTCTGAGATATCAGTTCACCGACCCATATACCGGTGAAAAGGAGGAAATTCTTATCGAAAACACCGAAACCCGCGACCAGCCCAAGAATAAGGAGAATGCAATGAGACAACTCAAATCTATTCTCTATGACAAGGAGTTGCAGCACCGTCTCCAGGAGCAGGCTAAAGTTGAAGCCGGCAAGATGAAGATTGAGTGGGGCTCTCAGATTCGCAGCTATGTGTTTGACGACCGCCGCGTCAAGGACCACCGTACCGGGTTCCAGACCTCTGATGTCGGTGGAGTGATGGACGGCGATCTTGACGGTTTCATCAAGGCTTATCTCATGGAGTTTGCCGGAACAGAGCAGGAATAACCACATGATTTTCTACAGAATATATCAGATTGTGATAATGTTGCCGCTGATGCTGGTGGCAACAGTTATCACCGCTGTAACCGTGATTATCGGCTCCATGGTCGGTGCTGGCAGATGGGCGGGATACTGTCCGCCGAGTGTATGGAGCCGCATCATGTGTGCCTTGACATTTGTTCGCGTAAAGGTGCGGGGCAAAGAGAATATCAACCCGAAAACATCATACGTTTTTGTTGCCAATCATCAGGGCGCATACGATATCTTCACCGTTTATGGTTGGCTCGGGCATAACTTCCGCTGGCTCATGAGAAAGGAGTTGAGAAAAATTCCGCTTGTAGGCTATGCCTGTGAAAAAGCCAAACAGGTGTATGTTGACAATTCCTCCCCTACACGGGTCAAAGAAACCATGCAGAAAGCAGAGGCTTTGCTTGCCGGTGGTATGTCAGTGGTGGTGTTTCCCGAGGGAGCGAGAACATGGGACGGCAAGATGCGGGCTTTCAAGCGCGGTGCATACGCTCTCGCCATGGAATTTAACCTGCCGGTGGTGCCCCTCACAATTGACGGTGCCTTCAAGATTATGCCAAGATTCAAAAAAATACCACGTCCGGGAACAATAATCCTAACTATACACAAGCCGCTGCATCCTGATGCCGACGGTCACAATCTTGCAAGGCTCATGGCTGATTCCAGAGAAGCCATTGCTTCAGCCCTCCCGGAATAACGTCACGTGAACCCCGTCGGTAGCTCGGTTGTTTTATACCTTGGAAACGGTGTCAGTCAAAACTGACATCGCAATTGTCAATTTGGCAGTTTTTCGCAGGATAAACGCTTTGGCATGATATATGC
>JAIDQW010000162.1 GCA_029062075.1 Paramuribaculum sp. | reverse complement strand
CAAAAGAAAAGGTTTACCTCGGATACACCTTTAATCAGGTTCAGGCTCTCGGTGTAGGGCTCGGTCTTGACCTTAAGGGCGGTATGAATGTCACTCTTCAGGTTTCTGTGCCTGACATCCTCCGTTCTATGGCTAACGCTGAAGGGAACCCGTATTTCGAGTCAGCCCTCGCTGCAACTGACTCTCTTGCCCGCAATACAGGCAATAACGATTATGTACATCTTTTCTGTCAGGAATACAGAAAGCTCGACCCGCAAGGCGACCTCTCTGTTGTGTTCAAAGATCAGGTGAAACGTGGAGAAAACGATGCTGCTATCGAGTCTGCTCTTAAAAAAGAGGTTAAAGACCGTGTGAGCAGCTCTACAAATGTGCTCCGCAGCCGTATCGACCAGTTTGGCGTTGTTGCTCCAAATATCCAGGAACTTGAAAACGATGGTCAGATTCTTCTCGAACTTCCCGGTGTTAAAGAGCATGACCGTGTGCGCGAACTGCTTAAATCATCAGCTAACCTTGAGTTTTATGAAACAATGCCGGTTGCTGAATTCCAGAACGCACTCGCTGAACTTGATTACACACTCCGCAACGATTCTACCCGCTCCGGTGTAGGTTTCTTCGGAATGTTCACCGGCCAGGGTGGCTCGTCACCCATTTCTGTAGGTGTTGCAACAGGTGCTCAGAGAGCCGCAATTGACTCTGTACTCAATTCTGCAGCTGCAAAACGTATCCTTCCCTCAAACGTTCTTCTCGCTTGGGAAGTTAAACCGTTCGTAACCGAATATACCGACACTGTTTCAAACCGTAACCGCAAGATTGAACTCTATACACTTGTGGCACTCAAAACAGCTAACGGCAAGCCCGCTCTCAGCGGAGATGTCATCACCTCAGCAAAAAGTGATTTTGATAATACTCAGGGTGGTAACTATGTGTCTATGAACATGAAGCCCGAAGCCGCAAAGCAGTGGGCGCGAGTTACTGCAGCCAATATTGAAAAGCAGGTGGCTATCGTTCTTGATGGTCAGGTTTACTCTGCTCCCCGCGTGAACAGCGTGATTGAGGGTGGACGTTCTTCTATAACTGGTAACTTCACCACCGAAGAAGCGCAGGACCTTGCAAATGTGCTCAAGAGTGGTAAGATGGCGGCTAAGGTTGATATTATAAGTGACACCGTTATCGGTCCTTCACTCGGTCAGCAGGCTATTGAAGATGGATTCAAGTCATTCATTGTGGCTCTCGTGCTGCTGATGATTTTCATGATGGCGTTCTACGGAGTTATTCCCGGACTCATCGCTAACCTCGGTCTGGTATTCAACCTATTCTTTACATTCGGTATCCTCGCTTCTTTCAAGGCGGTTCTTACCCTTAGCGGTATCGCCGGTATCGTGCTCGCACTCGGTATGGCTGTGGATGCAAACGTGCTTATCTTCGAGCGCACCAAGGAGGAACTCAGAGCCGGAAAGAATGTCCGCATGGCTATTGCCGACGGTTACTCAAATGCGTTCTCGGCAATTTTTGACTCTAACCTCACATCTATAATCACCGGTGTAATCCTTCTTATTTACGGAACAGGTCCTATAAAGGGCTTCGCTACAACCCTTATCATCGGTATTATCTGCTCATTCTTCACAGCGGTTTATCTCACACGACTTGTGTTCATCATCGGTGAAAAGAGCAAAGCGTTCAAGAATCTCACTTTCACTACTCCGCTCAGCCGTAAGATGTTTACAAACACCCATGTTGATTTCCTCGCAAAGCGCAAGATTAGCTTCATTGTGTGCGGAGTGTTCATTGTGGTAATTCTTATCTCATTGTTTACCCGTGGTCTCAATCAGGGTATTGACTTCTCAGGTGGACGCAACTATGTTGTTCAGTTTGACCACCCTGTGAAAACCCACGAACTTCAGGCTAAACTTGCCCCACTCTTTGACGGTGCACAGGTTAGCGTAATCACAATCGATGATAATACTAAGGTTCGTATCTCTACAAACTACAAGATTACATCAGCTGATGAAAATATCGACAACGAGATAACTGAAATTCTTTATAAAGGTCTTGCCGATGAAATCAACGGCATGAGCATGGAGGATTTCTCTACAACAAATGAAAATGTAGGTATCATGAGTACTCAGAAAGTTGGTCCTACTGTGGCTAACGACATGAGAACCGATGCTTATATCGCTGTGATTCTTTCACTGCTCGCAATGTTCATTTACATTCTCATTCGTTTCCGTAACATCGCATTCTCTTTCGGTGCACTTGCCGCTGTTGCATTCACAGCATTTACAATCGTTGGTTTCTATTCGATTTTCTGGGGAGCATTCCCATTCGCTATGGAAATTGACCAGTCGTTCATCGCTGCGATTCTTACAGTTATCGGATATCAGATTAATGATACTGTGGTTGTGTTTGACCGTGTGCGTGAAAATGTTCAGCTTTATCCTAAGCAGAATTTCTACACCACAATCAATTCATCAATCAACTCAACCCTCGGTCGTACTATCATGACCTCGGCTTCTACTCTTCTCGTGCTCCTCTGCATATTCATTCTTGGTGGTGACGCCATCCGTTCATTCACCTTCGCAATGATCTTCGGTGTAGTAATCGGTACACTCGCAACTATCTTCGTTGCTGCTCCGGTTGCTTATCTCATCGATGCACGCAAGAGTGCTAAAGCCGCTAAGGCTGTCAAAGCATAATATTAAACTGCTTTAATACTTGAATCCGTCATGCTGATAAGCATTGGCGGATTCTTTTTTACTAATAAACGAAAGAGGGTTGCCGCTATGGCAACCCTCCTTTATAATTGTTTTATTGATAATATTAATAATTCTCAGGGCGGAGCTCAAAGAATGCCTGAGGATGCTGACAAACCGGGCAAACCTTGGGAGCACTCTTACCGAAATGAATGTGACCACATTCACGGCACATCCACATGCGGTCTCCTTCGCGTGAAAATACTATTCCCTCTTCAATATTCTTTAGAAGGGTGCGGTAACGCTCCATGTGGGTGCGTTCAATTTCTCCAACTTTCTCAAACTTCTTGGCAATATCCTCAAAACCCTCTTCGCGTGCAATTGCTGCGAAATCCTTGTACATATCTTCGTACTCGAATTCCTCACCTGCTGCTGCATCAACAAGGTTCTCGGGGGTAGCGGGCACCTCACCGCCGTGGAGGAGTTTGAACCAGATTTTTGCATGGGTATGCTCGTTGTTGGCTGTCTCTTCAAAGATTGCGCCTATCTGCTCGTAGCCGTCTTTCTTAGCCTGCTTGGCATAGAATGAGTATTTTACACATGCTTGAGATTCGCCTGCAAACGCTTGTCTGAGACACTCTTCTGTTCTGCTTCCTTTAAGTTCTTTCATAATGTAATGTCGTAATTGATTAAGTGAGTGTTTAGTTTTCTCTTATAACATCTGCAAGCCATGCATTGTTCGCCGATTTTTTATTCTTTGGCGCTTTTTATTTAACTTTGTACTCAGCGAAATTATTCAATAAATGGAAATAAATTTGTCAGATATACCGGAGGAGGTGCAACAGGCTAAGCTAAGGTTTGGTATTGTTGGTAATTCTCCGGCACTAATAGCGGCTGTTAGCAGGGCGATAAGGGTTGCTCCTATTGATCTGTCGGTTCTTATTACCGGAGAGAGTGGTACCGGAAAGGAGTTCTTCCCCAAGATTATTCATGCCTATGGTTCGCGCAAACACAATAAATATATAGCGGTTAACTGTGGCGCTATTCCCGAAGGTACTATAGATTCGGAGCTTTTCGGCCATGAAAAGGGCGCTTTTACCGGTGCCGTAGCTACCAGAAAAGGCTATTTTGAGGAGGCTGACGGCGGTACTATTTTTCTTGATGAAGTAGCTGAACTTCCGCTCACTACCCAGGCGCGGTTGCTTAGAGTACTTGAAACCGGTGAATTTATTAAAGTGGGATCTTCAACGGTGCAGAAAACCAATATCAGGGTAGTCGCTGCTACTAATGTCGATTTGCTGAAGGCAGTGGAGATGGGGCGTTTCCGCGAGGATTTATTCTATCGTTTATCCACTGTTCACATTTCTATTCCGCCGTTGCGCGACCGTGGAAATGACATCACCTTGCTTGCCAGAAAGTTTGCCGCAGATTTTGCCGAGCGTTACCGCACTCCGCAAATCTCCTTTGATGAGGAAGCTAAGCAGCTCCTCCTTCATTACCGGTGGCCGGGAAATGTGCGCCAGCTCAAAAACGTCACCGATCAGATTGCATTGTTTAATGCCGGGCAAACGGTTGGCACTAAGGAGCTGATGCAGTATCTGCCACCGAGTAGCGGAGTATATACTCCTGCGGTAGCATCTTCTCATAATGCGCACGATTATGAACGGGAGCGGGAGCTGCTTTTCAATATGCTGTTTAAGCTTCAGAACGAAATTGACAGTCTTAGAAAAGAGATTAAGGGTGACCATCCTGTCATTGACAATATGCCCAAGAGTCTTGTCAAGTACTCGCCGGCGGTTGATCCGATTATTCTTACTCCGGAACGCCAAGAGGTTGAAACCATGCCGGCAACTCTGGAGGAAACGGAAAAGGAAACAATACGTCGCTCGCTTGAAAATAACGGGGGGCGTAGAAAAGCCACAGCTAAGGAACTGAATATATCTGAGCGCACTCTTTACCGTAAAATTAAGGAGTACGGGCTGGAATAACGGCTATTAATTATAACTTTGTGAATTATTTGAGCTGATGAATAGCGAAAAAACATATCTCAGGGTTATTGCCGCGCTGATAGTGGCGGTGATTATGGCCGCTTGCGCGAGCATGGGGCGACCCGAGGGTGGTCCCAGAGATGAAGACCCGCCTATTTTTCTCGGTAGTACACCCGCGCCGGGGGCTCTGAATGTGAAAACCAACAAAATCACAATACGCTTTAACGAGAATGTTCAGATAACTGACCCTCTGACAAAGGTTGTCATCTCACCGGCTCAGGTTACAGCACCTCTTATTACTGCTTCAGGCAAGAATATTGTTGTGGAATTGAGAGATACCTTGATTCCTAACACTACCTACACAGTTGATTTCTCAGATGCTATCAAGGATCTTAATGAGGGTAATATCATTGACGGATTTTCTTTCGACTTTTCTACAGGTCCCTATATAGACACTCTTCAGATTAGCGGAATGGTGCTTCAGGCGAGCAATCTGGAGCCGGCTCAGGGGATGATTGTTGGAGTCTATTCAAATCTTGCGGACTCGGCTATTTCTACTCTGCCGCTGGAGCGTATTACCAAAACTAATCAGCTCGGTCAGTTCACGATAAGAAATCTCAAGGAGGGTACATACCGGCTTTTTGCATTGAAGGATAATAACCGCGACTGGCACTGGGACAGGAGCGAGGATGTGGCGTTTATGGACGTTACAGTTTCGCCGGAAGTCTCAAATCTTACCGTAATGGATACTCTGAAGGCAGCTGATGAATCAGACTCTATTGTTGAGCGGATTGCAGCGGTTTATTCTCCAAATGATGTTCTTCTTACTTGGTTTAATGAGGATTATAAGGCACAGTACATGCTGAGAAACGACCGTATTGACCGAAACAGACTCTCATTCCTTTTCAATGCTCCTTCCGACACCTTCCCGGAAATCACTATTGCCAACGGTATATATGAGGGGAAGAACCTGACCGATTACGCTATTCTAAATTCAGCTGCTACACGTGATACTCTGGAGTATTGGCTCACCGATTCAGTTCTCATAAAGCAGGACTCACTCTTAGTAAGTGCACGGTATCTTCGCACTGACACAAACGATAATTTGAGCTGGACCACAGATACATTGAAAATGTTCATCAGGTCTGCCACTAAAAAGAATAATGATTCAAAAAAGAAGAAGAAAGGTGAGGAGAATGAAGAGCCTGAAATTAATTTCTTGAATTTCAGAAGCTCATCAAACGGGCTTGAGGTTTATCAGGAGTTGAAGTTCTCTGCATCCCAGCCTATTGTCTCTATTGATATGTCAAAAATCAAGCTTGAAGAGAAGGTTGACACTGACTGGGTTGAACTTGAGCCTCCGGTGTTTGTTTGTCGCGATTCTCTGAAACCGTTGGTTTATATTGCTGAATATGATTGGATTCCTGGCTCTAGATATAAGCTGACCATAGATTCCGCTGCTGTTGTTGGAGTTTATGGTGAGTGGAATAATACGACCAAGTCTGAATTTACAGTCCGGGATGAGGAGGAGTATTCTGCTCTTGACTTCACAATCTCCGGGGTGAACGGACCTGCTTTTGTTCAATTGCTGGCTCAGAGCGATCAGCCTGTCTTTTCTGAACCGGTTGTTGACGGGCACGCAGTTTTCAAGCATCTGTTGCCAAAGGTTTACTATGCGAGACTGATTGTGGATTCTGATTCCAACGGTGTTTATACTGAGGGCAGTCTGACCCTGAACCGTCAGCCGGAAGAGGTGTACTATTATCCCAAGAAAATTAATATCAGAAAGAAATGGAATGTGGAGCAGACATGGAATGTCACAGAACTGCCCCTTGACCAGCAGAAACCCTATGATATTAAGAAGAATAAACCTAAGACCAATGGCGCCGTTGCAGATAAACCGGATGATGAAGAGGAGGATGAGGACGACTTCATGTTGCCGGGCTCGGCTGTTGACAGATTGAATAACCCCAGAAATTCTTCGCGGCGCACTGGAAATTCACGTCTCAGGCAAAACGGTTCAAACCGACAAGCGTTTTAGTTAACTGATTGTAAATGGCACAGATAAAGACCCCCTTACGCGATATTATGCCGGAGCCAACACTCAGGCGACTTCCCTGGTATCTCGCTTATGTGAGTATGCTCAAAGCGCGAAATGTGGAATATGTTTCATCAACGGCTATATCTAAGGAAATCAATGTGGAGGCAACCCAGATAGCTAAGGATTTGTCTTTTCTGAATATCAGGGGTAAAACAAGAATAGGCTATGCGGTTGCCGCTCTCGAAAGAGTGCTCCGGTCTTATCTTGGGTTTAACCGGGAGCACAATGCCGTTATAATTGGTGTTGGTTCGCTTGGCAGAGCGCTTATTACGGACTCCGGTCTAACAAGATATGGGCTTGATATTGTTGCCGGTTTTGATGTGAATCCCGAAATTATCGGCACGAGCATTATGAATGTGCCGGTATTTGATATAAAAGATATAGCTGAGGTGCGCAAAAATTTTTCGGCGGAGATAGCTATTATTACTGTGCCGGTGGAGAAAGCGCAGCAAACTGCCGACCTGGCTATTGCTGCGGGTGCCAAGGCTCTGTGGAATTTTACTCCGTTCAGAATAAAGACTCCGGAGGGAATTGTGGTGCAGAACACCTCTATCTATGCCCACTTAGCGGTGATGTACAATAGGTTGAGCCTGATAAACACTTAGTTATGAAAGTAATAGCTCTGTCAAGATTTCCGGCTCAACCTATAACAAATCCTCCTGCTCTTGAGGTAATTGTTGATTCGGCAACTGTTTCAGTTCCACGTCCGCTGTTCCTGCCTGATTTTGATTTGGAATGGTGTGCGAAAATATATCCGGCATTCAGGATAAGCCGTCTCGGAAAAGATATAGCCGCAAATTTCGCTTCACGATATTTTGACTCGTTTACTATTGCGCTAAGACTCTTTCCAATCGGCACAGATGCTTTGCTGGAAAGCAGTAACCTACCAAAAGGAGTACTCGGTATTTATGACTACTGTCTCGGATTCGGAGAGTGGCACCAATGGAGTGAAACTGCCGAAGCTATTGAAATTATAATTCAGGAACATAATTATTTATTGACTAAGGAAATGATTGATATACAAAGGATTATTGAGTCGGTAAGCCATTACACCACACTAAAGACAGGAGATGTGATTCTTCCTTGTGAATTGCCCCAACAATTTAAGGTTCAGGCAGGTGATGATGTGAGAATAGAAGTAGTTGGTTTTCCAAAATTTGATTTCAAAATCAGATAAAAAACTTTTATGACTCATGCAATAAAACATATTAAATTAAGTTATAAGAGTATGAAAGCTAAAGCCCTGATAATAATGTGTGCGTCGGTTGCATTCGCTGCTTCGGCGCAGGATAAGAATGATTTCAACCCATTGCAGACCGGTGTTAACTCGCTTAGTATCGCTCCTGATGCGCGTGGCTCCTCTATGGGTGATCTTGGAGCGGCGACTGATCCGGATGCCAACTCACAGTTCTGGAATCCATCCAAATATGCGTTTGCGTTCAGCAAAGCCGCTGTTTCACTGAGCTATACACCGTGGTTGAGAAAGATTGTTGATGATATCTATCTCGCAAACGTGTCAGGATACTGGAAGGTCGGTAATTCCGACAATCAGGCTGTGAGTGCTTCACTGCGTTATTTTTCTTTGGGTGAGGTTACTTCAGGCAATGAGGGTATTGGTGACATTCAGAGTGTTAATCCATACGAATTGAGTTTTGATGTAGGATACTCCAGAAAGCTCTCTGAAAAATATTCTATGGGTGTGGTTCTCCGTTACATTTATTCCGATTTGGGCTTTTCCGACTCCTATCAAGGAGACAATAACACCGGTGCATCGGCTTTCTCGGCTGATATCTCAGGTTACTACACCACATTCCCAATGATTGGAAAAAATGAATGTCAGTGGTCCTGGGGCTGGAATATCTCGAATATAGGTACAAAGGTGTCATACAATCATGGTGAGGACCCCGCCTTTCTGCCTACCAATCTGAGACTTGGAACAACTTTCACATTCCCTCTCGCAGACTATAATAATCTCTCAATCGGTCTCGATCTCAACAAACTTCTTGTTCCGGCTCGTCCTCGCGAAAAGGACTATGACACTTCTACAACAGAAGGGCAGAAGGAATATCTCAATGCTCTCGAGAACTGGGAAAATATGTCACCAATCACCGGAATATTCAAATCCTTTTCTGACGCTCCCGGTGGTTTCAGTGAGGAGATAAAGGAGATAATGTGGTCACTTGGAGCTGAATATTCATATAATCAGCAATTCTTTGCTCGTGCCGGATACTTCCACGAGAGCTCAATGAAAGGTAACCGCCAGTATTTTGGCTTCGGTGCCGGATTCGCCATGAATATTTTGCGCATTGATGCTTCATATATGCTCTCCACAGCGCAGACTTCACCGCTTGACCAGACACTCCGTTTCACACTCACTTTCGATATGGACGGTATAAGGGAAATTTTCGGCAAAAGGTAATATGAAGGACTTTCCGGAAATAAGAACCGGTTTAGGTATGGATGTCCACGCATTTGCACCGGATAGGGAGCTATGGATTTGCGGAGTAAAAATTCCTTATGAAACAGGGCTTCTTGGTCACAGTGATGCAGATGTTGCTCTCCATGCTCTTGCGGATGCAATTTTAGGAGCTGCTGCATTACGGGATATAGGTTATCATTTTCCGGACACTGATCCCCGTTTCAAAGGAGCGGATTCAAGAGTGCTGTTGCGCCATGTGGTGAATCTCGTTGCCGATAAGGGCTATCTGATTTCCAATGTAGATGTAACGATAGTAGCCCAGGTACCGAAAATGTCCCCTTACATAGAGCAGATGCGTGAAACCGTAGCCTCAGACCTTGCAATTGACACTGACAGAGTATCAATAAAAGCCACAACCACAGAGCATCTTGGCTTTACCGGTCGCAAAGAAGGCATAGCCTCCTTCGCCACCGCCCTCCTTATCCGCTGATCCCCCCCGGATTAGCGGATGATTATTTCGTCGGCGAACTGGCAGCCTTCCTTAGCTTTGGCAATCACTCGTACATATCGAGCTCTTGCAATGCCTTTCCATGCATATTCTTTGAAAGAAACTCCGTCTGTGGGTTTCTGCTCATGCTCAATAGTGGTGAGAGGGGTGAAGTCCACACCGTTATCAGAAATCAGAAACTGTACTGATGAGGGGAACCATACGCCCGGACCTATAAGCTGCATAAATTCCACACCGACGTATTTTATTGGCTGAATAGATTCCAGATCTACAGTCACGTCCATTCTGTTATCACCTCTGCTCAGGAAACCTTGCCACAGCTGATCATTATAGTTCCAGCCCCCTCTTTTGCCATCGGTGAGGGTAGCTGTGCCTCCTGCGGGGTATCTGTTCCACCAGGGAATATTGTATTTTACCGGTTTACCAACTGCCAGATGATTTTCCGGGCGTTGAGCCTCAGGTTTGTTGCCGATTTCGTGTGTTATATCAAACACATTGTAGCCTTTACTCTTCATATCTGCTGCGAGGTTTTCGGCACGAAGTCGGAAATCACCGTAATTTTTCAGACTGTCGGCAGTCCATGCGGTTTCGGCTATTGCGAACATTCGTGGATACAACATATATTCAGCGTGCTCCGCTGTGGGAATATACTCACACCATAGATTTCCCTGCACTCCTATGATATAATCGGCAATTTCAGGCGTAATTGTGTCCGGCACAGGGTTATATGAATAGACTTTTTCAAGCGGCAGATACCCCCCGATAGCTTCTGGCTGAGAATATGGAGCGTCCTGATATCCGTCCAGATAGCAATATCCCCCGGGCGACATGATAGCTTTGTGTCCGCCAGTGGCAGCTTTTATGCCTCCTTCGGTGCCTCGCCATGACATCACGGTTGCATTCGGAGCAAGTCCTCCTTCCATTATTTCATCCCAACCAAGCAGTTTTCTGCCCTTTGAATTGAGATATTTCTCTATCCTTTCAATAAGATAACTCTGCAATTGGTCAACGTTTTCAAGTGAGTTTTCCTCCATTCTTTTGCGGCAGAGCTCACAATCTTTCCACGCCTGCTTGCCAGCTTCATCTCCACCGATGTGGATGACTTCGCTCGGGAAAATATCCATCACCTCATTAAGAACATTTTCGAGAAACTCAAAGGTGGCTTCGTTGCCTACACAAAAGTCCGACTGTCCGGCAGGATCGTGAGTGCATGAGAGGTCAGGAAAAGCGGCTGTGACCTCCTCGGAGTGAGAAGGCATTTCTATTTCCGGAATCACAGTGATATGTCTCTCGGCAGCATATTCAACAATCTCCCTCGCATCATCCTGAGTGAGAAATCCTCCTACAGCATCCGGATCGGTGGACTCAGCGTATTTGTTGCCGTTTTCGTTCCATTCTTTCCAGGTATTGCCTTTGCGCCATGCAGCATATTCAGTGAGCCGCGGATATCGCTTTATTTCAAGTCTCCAGCCTGCCGCATCGGTGAGATGCAGATGCAGTGTATTCAGCTTAAGCCGCGCCATCGCGTCTATCTGCTTTTTGATGAACTCCTTGTCGCGGAAATGTCGAGAAATATCAAGCATCATGCCTCGGTAGCTGAATCTCGGCTCATCTATAACAGTGCATGCCGGAATACGGTTTCCTTTGTCTGCCATTTCTTTCAAAGTCACGAGACCATAGTAAAGTCCTGCCTGAGATTTGGCAGACACGACCGCACTGTCAGGTGTGACTTTGAGCATATATCCTTCGGGGGAAGATATGCCCGGAATCGTATCGACTATATGTAACATCACATCGTCAATGCTTTTAAGGGCAAGCTCTCCGGATGCTTTAGTATAGTTAAGAGGCTTTGGGATAATCGGATTGACAGCATAGCTGTTAAGTGCAGCAAAGCCGATAAGGAGCATGAGTTTTGTCTTTTTCATGTCAGGCAATGAATTTACGGGTGAATTTAGTGAGACTAAGGAGCCAGGTGAGAGCCGCAGCCGCAGTAAAGCAAGTTGCCGC
>JAIDQW010000161.1 GCA_029062075.1 Paramuribaculum sp. | reverse complement strand
CTATCTATTTGGTGCCTAATTCGCGGATAGCACCGGTAGCAGGGTCAAAGATAGCGTAGGCGGGAGCCTTTTTGTCAGTGAAGATTGATGGTTCCAGACCGAAAACTATGCCGTATTGGGCTACCTCAGCGGTAAGTTTTGCAAGCGTTTTGCCATTCATCACCGCAGTAAAGGTCGCTTCACCCGGCACACAGTAAGCAAGCCCGCCCTTGGGATATTTCTTAGTTTCACCCTTTTCATTTTTAGGCAGCTCGCCGCGTGAGTTAACTGTGATATTCAGGTAAATAGGCATTCCGCTTAGGTCATCATTCTCAACAGGCCCCTCGGTAACGGATACCCTTGCCACAATCTTCGAGGTGGCAGCCGAGTCGGGCACAACGGTGTAGGTGCGCACAGACGTTGATTTTTGCACTGTTCCCGTAAACATGGCTGTGAGGGCTGCTTCCTGCTTTTCAAGGTTCTCAAGAGCAATCTTCATAGCCTCTCCGTCGCTCGGCATCTGGTCAGCGTTGCCGGAAATAATGTCGTTACGGCTCTGTCTCAGTTCATAAATCTTGGCAGCGGCAAGCTGAGCTTTCTTAGCCGTGCTTGTAGCCTGAAGCATATCTTGAGTCACAGCCTGTGCTGCGACCGGAGTCTGTAGTATGGAAGGTTGCATTGCAATTTCTGCCGGAATGGTAGGCTTAATGGGCTCGGCAACATTTTCATCGTTAACCGATAGAACGCATCCGTTGTCATCAAGCATCATGAAGGTGGTATTGCCGCTTTTGAACTGCACGAGGTAGCCTTCCGACTGATCGGCTATTCCCCTGGTGTTCATTTGGAGACTTTTCACTGTCCACTCCTCAGCCGGCTCCATGATTGGAGCGATATTCAGGTATTTTTTTGAATAGAGGCGAAATTCGCCCGGTGTTTTTACTGTGCGTTCAGCTTCAACGGTAACATCCACCGCGGTAACCGGCAAATTGTATATCAGTCCGTACTCGTTGATTTTGGATGCTGTGAGTTTCTGTGTTGTCTGAGCCGAAACGGCTGTTGTTGCCGAAACGGCTAATATGAGCAGAAGCTTTTTCATGAGCTTGTTATCTTAATAAGTTTTTTATCGCTATACCTATATTTGCCGCGATATCACCGGCGGTAACGCCATAATCACCCTGAGTTTCCTGAGCCATTTCTCCCGCAAGACCGTGAACGTACGCTCCGATGAGTGCGCTCACTTCCGGTTTGTAGCCTTGAGCCATTAGCGCGGTTATCACTCCCGTGAGCACATCTCCGCTCCCCGGTGTTGCCATTGCCGGGCAGCCGGTAGGATTGAAATAAACTCTGCGGTCGCAGTAAACGAGGGCTGTGTATCTGCCTTTTAGCAATATCAGTATATGGTGTGCCTGAGCCACATCTATAGCTTTGAGCAAACGTGCTTCATCGGTGGGATGATCACCGAATATGCGGTCAAACTCTTTTGCATGAGGGGTTAGCACGGACAGCACAGGTATGTTGTTTATAAGATTGGGTCGGCGGGCTATGCAGTTCAGAGCGTCAGCGTCCAGTACTACAGGACGGGTGGTTGACTGAAGAAACTGTTCGAGAGCGTTTTCGGTTATTTCGTGAGTGCCTATACCGCAGCCTATGCCTATGGCACTGAATTCACGCAGCGATTTCATGTTGCCTGTCACAAGCTTGTTTCTGTCAGTGTCAGCTTCAAACATAGCTTCCGGCACTGCTCCCTGTAGAATCTCGTAGCCGCATTGGGGAGCATGAACAGTGAGTTTTCCAACTCCGGCGCGCAAAGCGCCGCTGGCGGCGAGAATTGCCGCACCCATCATTCCGTAGCTGCCGGCAATCAGGAGCGCAGAGCCGTAATCTGCTTTAGATGAAAACTGTTTGCGGGGACGCAGCAGCGCTTTCACCTCCGCTGCCTCAATTAGATGATATCCGGTAGGAGTGGTGCGGATAACTTCTTTGTTCAGACCGATATCAATTGTTTTCCATTCACCTATAAGTTCTTCATTTTCTTTCATGAAGAATGCCGGTCTGGGAAACTGCACCGCAAGAGTAAGATCGGCATGAATGGTGTTTCGGTTAATGCTGTCTGCGCACAGGTCTCCGCTCATGCCTGACGGCACATCTATCGACACCACTTTTGCTCCGCAATCGTTAATGGCGCGAACAAGAATCATGAAGCCTCCGGTGAGCTGTCCTTTGAGTCCGCTGCCGAATAGTCCATCTATAATAAGTGTTGATGTAATCATCTCAGGTATCGAGAATTTACCTATGAC
>JAIDQW010000160.1 GCA_029062075.1 Paramuribaculum sp. | reverse complement strand
TACACAAGGCTATTCGGCGGCAGCGTCAGATGAGGATAAGAGACAGGGGTGCCCGCCTCACGCAGCTGAGGTTCAACACCTCCGGCCACCGACCCCACAAATCCGGCAGGCAGTCCGTCGGCTTGCGGCAGCGGCTTGATATTTCTCTCTATAAAAGCTATAAATCTTCCGGTTATAAGAGAGCTTACCTCCGGTTCTGATATATTTTGCTTTGCCCACAACGCAAATGAGGCGAGAAAGCGGTTGGGCTCGGTGCATCTATAAACTCGGTTGATTATATCCCCCTGGGTGAGATTACTGTCCATCAGGAATTTTTCAGACAGGGCTCTGCTCCACAACCCCTTTAAGGCTGAATTTACAATGGCTTTGCCAATGTCGGCACCACTTCCCTCGTCACCGAGAATAAACCCCAGCGGCGGAGTGGATGCCACTATACCTTGCTCAGGATAATATACGGCGCAGTTTGAGCCGGTTCCAAGAATAGCCGCAACTCCGGCAGAGTTACCGCATACGGCTCTCGCCGCCCCAAGCATATCTGACCCGGCAAAAGTGTGTGCAGAACGCCACACCGATTCAATAGCCGCGCGGATGGCATCAGACTCCCTGCCGCTACGGCATCCGGCTGCATAAAACCATATTTCGCTGACAGAGCCCCCGATCAGCGGCGCAGGTATTCTATCTACAACCCCCGATAATATATCAGCCTCACTCATCAGAGCAGGATTCATGCCCGGTGATTCAAATCGCCCGGCTTTACCATTATCGTCAAGCGCTATCCAGAGAGCTTTGGTGCTTCCGCTGTCAACAATCAGTTTCATACCGCAAATATAAACAAAATACCACTTCAAATAAAGCCGAAGCGGTTAAGACCTGTACTTAAAAATATATTTGCGGAAAATAATTTCCGCAAATATATTTTTAAGTACAGGATTATACAGTTGAATCAGCGGAGGAATTTGGGAGCGAGAACAAATACTCCGAGCGATATGCCGAAATTCCAGTTTCTTGCGGGATAGCTAATATAGTTAGCGTAAGCCGACAAGGTTGCAAAGGGTAGAGTCACAGCGAGTGCTGTTTCTCCAAAGAATTGCGGATTAGCGAAAAGTTTGCCGTAGTGAACGGTATTATTCTCACCCTCAATTATTTTCTTGAACGGCAGGAAGGTGTGGAAGGTGCCACGAAGCTGCACACTGGAGGTGATTTTCCAGATTGGAACTACTCCGGCTGTAACATAAGAGTTTGCTCTCAACGCGGGATTATAGGCATTATAGCTTGCCGGTGTAGGATTGAAAGAGGGAGCAAGAACGATAGATGTATTATATGTGTCGAGCAGCTTGCGGGTTGAAACCAGAGCGTTGAATTCGGTGCCTATAGCTGCATGGCGTCCCAAAGAATAATAGTTTGATGCCGAAGCTTCTATCTGCGCGAATGTCATATTGCTCCGTTGGGATACAACCTCCTGAATCGCCGCAGGTGTATAATGAAATCTTCCGTGAGTGCCTATAGCTGTGACAGAATATGCCGCTCCTGATGTTGGATAAGATACATTGTCAAGCGTGCTATAGCTGTACTGAGCTATTATCTCACCCAGACTCCTTGTGGCTTTATCGCGGTCGTTTTTCTTGAAATCGGAATGATTGTTTGGAAAGAAACTGTCAACAAGATAGCCATAACCGGCACCCAAGTCGAATTTGCCTCTCCGTCCGGCAGCGACTGTGTAGAAAAGACGCGAGAAATACTCAGTGTGTATCAACGAAATAGGTCCGGTGTCCTTGAAAAACAGTTGGTCGCTCTCGTAAAACTTCTGTCTGGTTGCCGCAATCTGAAGCTTCAGCGACGAAGGCACCCCTGTGAGCAGATTGATGCGGGCATTTGCGAGAGCTGCGAGATAGCTTTGCCCCACCCATGCATTCACATTGGCATCCAGCGAGTTGAAACTCATCGTATTGTAACCGCCGGAGAAAAACAGCATGCTCGATGGTGATGAAGATATATATCCTCCGAATCCTATCCTGAAGTTATCCTTCACCGTGGCTTTCAGCCTGAGGTCAAAGAGCTTGGTGGAATCATTATACACAGCCTCCGGCACAAGATTCTCCAGCTTGCCCGGCGTTATGGCTCGATAATATGAGTCCTTGGCCCTGCCGAGCCCGAAAGTGTCAGGATTGTTATGTGAAAACAGATATTTTATGTATTCGTTCTGGGATTTTGTGGCACCGGTAACTGTCACCGAATCAAACCTTACATAAGGAGTCTGTGACTTGAACACCTCTCTGC
>JAIDQW010000016.1 GCA_029062075.1 Paramuribaculum sp. | reverse complement strand
GCCCAGAACAGGACTCGAACCTGCACGCCTTGCGGCACTCGCACCTGAAACGAGCGCGTCTACCATTCCGCCACCTGGGCTTTTGCAGTGCAAATTTAGCGTTTTGTTTTTATTTGTGCAAAAGTTTTTTCAATCAGCCTTTATTTTCCAACTAAATTAGTCACCGAAAATAGTAGTCAAAAAGCATTCACTCAAAAAATTAGCCACCCCAAAATTGCATGGAATGGCTAATCGTGTTATTGTCAAGAAGCGTTTAGCGGATAAAGAGCAGCTCGCGGTATTTCGGAAGCGGCCACATCTCATTATCAACCATAAGTTCAAGTTTGTCAATGTGGTAGCGAATCACCGACATGTGGGGCACAACATTGTCATGGTAAGCAACCGCTTTATCGCGCTCGCTCTCGATGCGGTTTGCCACTCTGCGGGCATCTACCATTTCGTTGACCTCTTTCTTGATGATTCTCATGTGATTGGCAAGTTTCTCAACCGTTGCTATATCTGCTTCTGCGAGTTCTTTCGCTTTATCGGCATCGTATATCTCCTTTATTTTAAGAATGTTGTCAAGGAGTATGGACTGGTAGCGGGTTGCAACAGGAATAACATGGTTCAGAGCGAGGTCTCCCAGCACACGAGCTTCAATCTGCACTTTTTTTGTGTACATTTCCCATTTCACCTCGTTTCGTGCTGCCAGTTCTACCTCAGAGAATACTCCGGTGGTGCGGAACATGTCTATTGATGACTTCTTCTGGTATGCGTCAAAGATCAGGGGCACGCTTGTTTCGCAATCAAGACCTCTCTTAGCAGCTTCCTCTTTCCACTCCTCAGAGTAGCCGTTGCCGTCAAAGTGTATAGCCTTGCTCTGCTTTATGAGCTGGCGAATCTCCTCAATAAGCGCATTGTTGAGGCTTTCACCGGAGGCGAGACGGCTGTCAATCTTTTTCTTGAAGTCAATGAGCTGCTCAGCCACAGCCGCGTTTAGAGCAATCATTGCAGCTCCGCAGTTTGCAGAAGAGCCAACAGCACGGAATTCAAACCTGTTGCCGGTAAATGCAAAAGGCGATGTGCGGTTACGGTCGGTAGTGTCAAGAGTAATTTCCGGAATCTGAGACACATTAAGGTTCAAACCCTCTTTAGCGTCAAGGTCCGCGAGCTCGGCATTGGTTGAATTCTCGATAGTTTCGAGTACTTTGGCGAGCTGAGTGCCGGTAAATATTGAAATTATGGCAGGAGGAGCTTCATTGGCACCAAGTCTATGAGAGTTAGTTGCAGACATTATAGATGCTTTGAGAAGCGCATTGTGCCGGTGAACGGCTGCCATCACGTTAACGACAAAGGTGAGGAATCTGAGG
>JAIDQW010000159.1 GCA_029062075.1 Paramuribaculum sp. | reverse complement strand
GTCTTATCACATTTATCAGTCCTCCATCGCCAAGTTTGATAACACTTGACGGCTTTCCGGACGCCTGTTCATCACGCCGGCTCTGAACCACATAATCCGCTGAGTCGATTATCTCACAACTTATCTGATCAAAACATTCAGGGGTGGAATCACCGCTGATATTCGCGCTTGTGCTAACAAGCGGCTTGCGCAGAGCCCGACACAATGCCTGGCAAAAAGAATCACCGGTAACACGGATTGCCGCGCTGCCATCCTCGGCAAGCAGCTCGCCTGCAAGCCCGGCAGGATGATCATACACGATTGTCATAGGCTTGTCAGCCGCTTCTATAAGGTCATATGCCACATCCGGAATATCGTTGACCCAGCGTTCAAGCATAGCCACATCGCTAACAAGGCTTATGAGAGCCTTGGCATCGGCACGCCGCTTGATTTCAAAAACCCGGCGGACAGCCTCGCTGTTGGTTGCATCGCAACCGATGCCCCATACAGTGTCTGTAGGATAAACAATTACGCCTCCACGTCTCAGTGCGGCAACGGCACTATTTATGTCCTCGCGGTCAATCATTATTGCAAAGATAACTAACAAACCCAAATCCGCAACCCCCACCCCTATATTTTTTCTCAATATACAACCCTATAAAACATCGATATACATCTTATTCTACTCTCCCCCCCCTTGATACACAGATTAATTACACTTGTAAGCAAAAGGCGGTGTATCAATCAGATTGACACACCGCACTATATGCATTGGCTTCTATCCTTAATATAATTACCAATCGTCATCCGCAGAAACCGCCGGAGTAGCAGATTTCAGAGCTTCAGATACATTATTTATTGTTTTCTCAGCAAACGCTGATAATATTTCAAAAGCTTTTTTGTGACCTTTGTTTTTTACTTTACCAATAGGCTCGCAATCACTTATAATCACATCCTCTGAAGCACTGCTCTTAACATCACTGAGTGTTTTTAGTGAATAAGTGCGAGCAATAAGCCGAACTCTTGCGCGACCGTCTTTAGCATCTACCCGAAGATAGAATTTCAATGAATAGAGAACACTCTTTACAAGGCCTCCCTGCTCATGAAAGTTGATAAGCTCTCCTTCGCCGGTTATATTACCTGCTTCTGAATTGTTTTCAACAATATTATATCGGGTATCTTTATATGCATTTTCAATATAATCTGCCGCTGCCTTATAGATTTCATCTTTGCTTAAAGGCAGATTCTCGATAGTTTTATCAAAAATAACATTACCCCTGTTGTCAACAGTATAATTATCCGCGTGTGATACTATGGCGAACTGAATTCCGATAATTATAGATAGAATCCTATATAACATAGCAATAGATTAGAATAAACCGTTTGAACTAAAACCTACTGTGGAGTTTGGAAGCAGTTCATACTCCTTGAATCCCTTGATATTTGCACCCCAGCCGGTCATATTCACTTTAGTTCTTTTAAATATGCCGAAAAAGTATGATTTGGTTTCCGTTTCAAATTCCGGCTCAAGTACCATATCTACATCGGCACCATTTTTAGCACGATAAAGAGCAACAGCTTCTGCCTTATTCAAACCTTTATATTTGTTGTTTGCCTTAATCTGCTTATTTCCGTTGGCGGTGTGGTTGAAAATCCACAGCACTCTTGTAGTGGTTGCAGAACCGCTGATTTTCTTGACTCCCTTATAATCAATGTCTGCCTTGATATTGGTGTGGATATTATTGCCACCAATAGCCATAACAGGAGCTGTTTCCTTCACTGAAGTGCAGCTTGCAAAGAGAACAACCATAGCTGCAACGGAAATCATTTTAATGAATTTTTTCATGTTAGAAATGTTATAATAAAACGTTATTAGATAATTTTGTCGCCGCAAAATTAAACAACATTTCACAATTACCCCCCCCATTAGTTAATTTTAGTTAATTAGCGTATAAGCGGCTGATATTCCCCATATTACATTTCTCTCATGCCAATGAGTTACGAGGCGGTGAAAATAGAAAAGAGGACTCTCGCAGTGAGAATCCTCAGTTCAGTACCCGGACCCGGGATCGAACCGGGATGGGTCGCCCCACCGGTGTTTGAGACCGGCGCGTCTACCGATTCCGCCAT
>JAIDQW010000158.1 GCA_029062075.1 Paramuribaculum sp. | reverse complement strand
GGCACTCCCTGATGGTTGAATACTCTGTGCAGGATAGTGTATTCGCGGTCAAAAACATTGTTTATCTCATCATCTTCAAGCCCGCAGGTGTCTCTTCCCTCCTGAGCCGCCGTGTTTCGGATAATATTCTTGCGGTTGAGCGGCACCGTCCCCTTGTCAAGCACAAGGCTGCGACACATTATATTAGAAATGAGCATGGCAACAGAGAGTTCGTAGTTATCTTTGATCTGATTCCATGCCGATTTAGCCGATAACCCCGGATTGCCGTTGAAATAGTACATATCGTGCATCTCCACCATAGTTCCGGGCTCACTGTCGAGATTGATAGATGCCAGCATCTCCTCACCATTGAACACCATGATGCCCACAGCCATGCCTGTGGCGCCATAACATTTGTCGTCTTCGTTACGATATGCAAGTTCGTTTTTCATATAGTCCGTTTTATTTTATAAAACACCTCCGGGGGTTATCAGTTCACTACAGTAATCTTTGCAACGGCACCTTTTGAAGATGTATTTGCCGCTGTGGATGCAAAGATATAATAAATTCCGGTACGCACTCTCTTTCCTGATGCATTGGTCATGTTCCAAGTCACCATTCCTCCCTCCGCTCTCGATTGCCAAATCACTGCTCCGGCGGAGTCGGCAATCTTTACGAGCGCTCCGTCGGTAAGTCCCTCAATCGTCACATCACCACCATAGTCCGGGGTTACAGGATTTGGATACACTTTAAGCTGATTCAACTCGCTTGCGGGTGAAACAGAATTGCCACCATACACCATAACGCCCTGAGGTGTGGCAAAATACACTGAATTATCTGTTTTGGAAGCAAAGACAGCGTTGACTTTCTGCTCAGGCAGGGGGGAATTACCGGCTGTGAAGTGCGAAATAATCTCATTGCCCTGCGGATTAACAAGATATACTCCTGATTCCATTGTAGCCACCCATTTGCGGTCAGCTCCGTCAACAGCAATGTCCAGTATCATATCGGATCCGGCAAAGTAATCAGCCAGCCCGGTGCCGTCGCCGTGGTCTATTTTAAGTCGTCTCACCCTAAGCGCGGCATCCAGAGCCTCTTCCGGTGCGGCTATTTCAATAATACCCTCCGAGGTGCCTATCCACACTTTACCTTTGCTGTCCTCAGCAATAGATGTTACCCTTGCCGGAGAAAAATTCTTACCGTCGGTATCCGTAAGGTCATTCCAGAGGAGCACTCTGTCATCGGAAAAATTATCCGGAGTGCCGTTGGTGTGATATGCCGCGAAACAGTGCTGCCCGTTTGACGAGAAAATGAATATTACGGGGGAATGGGTGCAATGGAAAATGCGGATATCCTTACCGTTTTCAAATCCCTTCATATCAGGCAGATACCAGTCGGTAATCTTGACCTGATCCGGTGAGAGGCTCTTTTTTGAAGCGGGGAGCACCATAATGCCGGATGAAGGGGTGAGCCCGTCGGCACCCACCCACATATTGCCCCCTTTATCAAAGCTTACTTCATACACCCTGCTGCCCCAGGGGGTGCCCATAGGAGAATTGGAGCTGTCGTACTTACCGGCAAACACACCTGATGTGACTTTATACAGTCCGTCATTTCCGGTGCCTATAAAGTAGGTTGATTCATCTCCGGTATCCTCTGCAAGGCGGGTTGTAGCCGCAGCTCTTTCAAGTGAGGGGGATATGAATTCCGAAGCCACAGCACCGAGTTTCACTCCGCGTGCAGCTATATCGGTTATATCTCCGTTTGTGAGCATATCGGTCTGCTGCAAGGTGAATATACCTTCGTTTTCGGTAGAGGCAGCATTACGGTAGGTTGTCGGTCCGAGATTGGTGAAGTAAATCCTCGTGCCTGTTTTATCGGGAATAATGAATGATGCCTCCCTCACTGAAAATGAATGTGGACGGATCCTCTCTCCAAGTGCGCTCCAGGAGTTATCCGCCCTTACAAAAGAGGCTATACCGTCAAGATTGAGCGCCCACACCTGATGCTTCGGGTCAGCTCCGCCTATGATATCGCCGCGCGCCTGCTGAGGCATATCAAACACCTCCCCGTCTGCCACAATCGAGACTGAGCTGACAAAAGCAGCGCCCTTGTCGGTTGAAAAGAAGGGAACTGTAGTGAATCCTATATGTGAAGTTTCTGTAAGGTTATCGCCTGAAAAGGTGAGTTTCAAAACATTGCCTTCACTGCGGGCAATAAGGCTGTTATCATTCAGCGAGGCTATCTCGGCTACAGGTTGTGAGGAATACACCTTATTCCATACATCAAAATTTTTGATATCGTTACCTGCCGGAGCTGTGAGCATATCATTTCCGACAGCAATTACCAGAAGGTTTCCCACAGTGCCTATAGCGGTGACCTCACTATTATATATACCTGACTGAATAACCTTGCGCGAATCCACATCAAACTCCACCACTCCGAAACCGGTGGCTGCATATAGTCGGTTACCCTTCCATGCAATGCCGTTGATTTTTTTAGATAGGTGTGCAGAAGCATCGCGTATATCAGAAAGGTTGATAACACTTCCGTCAGATGAAAGAATATCAATATTACCGTTTGAATAGGCTATCGCTATCCTTTCATTGGAATTGTCGGGATAAATATCGTTAACATGGTAATCACTCAAATCATTGTCAATACCGTATGCCTTACTCTCCGATGTGCCTTTGTCGTATGAAAACAATCCTCCTCCGGCAAGATAGAAAACCTTGTCGGAAGTTTCAACAACTCTTTTAGCGGGACTGCTGAAAGAGGGATACATGCTCCAGCTACCGACAGGAATAGCGGCATACCCTGCCAGAGCAGCGACAACAGCCGCAACCAAAGCTATGAATCGGTTAGTCATTAATCAGTTGTTTTTAAGATAGTCAATAAGTTTTGCCGTAGCCCTGCCTCTATGGCTGATAGCATTTTTTGCATCAGCATCCATTTCGGCGAAGGTAACATTGCTTTCAGCCGGCTTGAACACAGGGTCATATCCGAATCCGGCACATCCGGCGGGTTCCATGGTAATCTCCCCTTCAACTGTTCCTTCAAATAAATGCAGTTTATCACCTTGAATCAAGGCAATTACAGTGCAAAATCGCGCCGATCTGTCGGTTTTGCCTCTCATATTTTCGAGGAGCAGCTTCATATTGGCAAGCGAATCATGCCCGGGCCCGGCATATCTCGCCGAATACACTCCGGGTGCACCTCCGAGCGCGTCAACCATCAGCCCGGTATCGTCGGCAAAACAATCGTAGCCATATTTATTTTTAACAAACCGAGCTTTTATCTCTGCATTACCTTCCAGAGTATCAGCTGTTTCCGGTATATCTTCGTGGCATCCTATATCCTCAAGCGATAGAATGTTCCAGGAGTCTCCGGCAATGCACCGGAGCTCCTGGAGCTTATGGGGATTATTTGTAGCAAATACTATTTCTCGTTTCATACATTATAGTAACGTAAAACGAGCTTTTCTATTTTATAACAACGTTTACAATTTTGCGCGGCACAACAATTACCTTGACAATATTCTTGCCGTCTATCCATTTGGCAGCCGCCTCATTGGCAAGTGCAATTTCCTGCACCTTATCCGAAGGCATATCGGCGGGCAACTCTATATTGAATCTCGCCTTGCCGTTGAACGACACCGCATAGGTAACATTATCCTCCTTGAGATACTCCTCATTGTGCACAGGCCATACGGCATCACACACAGTGGTGTCGTTGCCGAGAATATGCCACAGTTCCTCACACACATGTGGAGCGAAAGGAGCCAGAAGGATAACCAGCTGCGAAAGCACCTGCTTGTTGTGACACTTCAGCTGTGTAAGCTCGTTGACACATATCATGAATGCGCTTATAGAGGTATTGAAGGAGAAATTCTCTATATCGGCGGTAACTTTCTTTATGAGCTTGTGGATAGATTTAAGCTCGTCGGGGGTAGGCTCTCCGTCAGTTAGCAGCAGTGTGTCACCTTTATAGAAGAGTCCCCAGAGCTTGCGCAGGAATCTGTTCACTCCGTCAATGCCGTTGGTGTCCCAGGGCTTGCTCTGTTCAAGCGGTCCGAGGAACATTTCATAGAGTCGCAGCGTGTCAGCTCCGTAACGCTCCACAATGTCATCGGGATTCACCACATTAAACATTGACTTGGACATTTTTTCAACAGCGTAGCCGCACACATACTTGCCATCCTCAAGAATAAATTCCGCATCCTTGAATTCGGGACGCCATGCCCTGAAGGCTTCGGTATCGAGAATATCGTTGCTCACAATATTCACATCCACATGAATGGGAGTCACATCATATTTATCCTTAAGACCGTGGCTCACAAAAGTGTTGGTATCCTTAATGCGATAAACAAAGTTGCTTCTTCCCTGAATCATGCCCTGGTTGATGAGCTTGCGGAAAGGCTCGTCCTGACACACTTTACCGAGGTCATAGAGGAACTTGTTCCAGAATCTGCTATATATAAGGTGACCGGTAGCGTGCTCGGTACCACCTATATATAAGTCCACATTTTTCCAGTAGTCATTAGCTTTTTTGCTTACAAGCTCCTTGTCGTTTTTAGGATCCATATACCTCAGATAGTAGGCAGATGAACCGGCAAATCCGGGCATGGTGCAGAGTTCTATGGGATAACCTTCGGGAGTTTTCCAGTTTTTGGCGCGTCCCAGCGGGGGCTCTCCTGTTTCAGTGGGAAGGAACTTGTCAACCTCAGGAAGCTGCAGCGGAAGCTGACTCTCATCCATCATCATGGGTATTCCATTCTTGTAATATACAGGGAACGGCTCACCCCAGTAGCGCTGACGGCTGAAAATAGCGTCTCTGAGACGGTAATTGACCTTAACCTTGCCAATACCTTTCTCGCTTATGAATTTTTTTGTAGCGGCTATGGCATCCTTCACTTCCAGACCGTTGAGGTCAAGCTCAGGACCTTTTGAATTCATCATTTTTCCACTCTTGGCATCAAAGCTCTCCTCGCTCACATCGGCACCTTCGATAAGAGGTATTATGGGGAGGTTGAAATGGCGGGCAAAAGCGTAGTCGCGGCTGTCATGGGCAGGCACAGCCATGATTGCGCCTGTTCCGTAGCCGGCAAGCACATAGTCGCTCACCCACACCGGTATTTTCTCTCCGGTGAGCGGATTTATGGCGTATGATCCGGTGAACACACCCGTCACCTTTTTGTCAATCATTCTCTCGCGCTCTGTCTTGTGCTTTATGGCGGCTATATATTCATCCACCTCCGCCTTATGGTCGGGGGTAGTGACCATATCCACGTATGCGCTCTCCGGAGCGAGCACCATGAATGTCACACCGAAAACAGTGTCTGCCCTGGTAGTGAATATTTCAAGCTCAACATCACTGTCGGCTATCTTGAATTTCATTTCCGCACCTTCGGAGCGACCTATCCAGTTGCGCTGGGTTTCCTTAAGCGAATCTGTCCAGTCCACCTTTTCCAAACCATCAAGGAGTCGCTGGGCATAAGCTGAAACCCTGAGACACCACTGGTACATAAGTTTCTGCTCCACAGGATATCCTCCGCGAATAGACACCCCTTCGCTCACCTCATCGTTTGCAAGTACGGTGCCGAGTTTCGGACACCAGTTCACCATAGTGTTTCCGAGGTAGGCTATTCTGTAATTCATAAGAGTGTCGCTCTTGGCTTTATCATCCATAGCCTTCCACTCTGCGGCAGTGAATTCAAGCTCCTTGGAGCATGCGGCATGAATATCCTTGCTTCCGAATTTTTCAAAATGCTCTATGAGTTCAGCTATGGGTCGTGCTGCCTGAGCCTTGGTGTCGTAGTAGGAATTGAACATCTGAATGAATGCCCACTGAGTCCATTTATAATAGTCGGGATTGCAGGTGCGCACCTCTCTGTCCCAGTCATAGCAAAATCCAATCTTATCAAGCTGGCTTCGATAGCGGTCAATATTCACCTTGGTGGTGATTTCAGGATGCTGTCCTGTTTGAATGGCATACTGCTCAGCTGGCAGTCCGTAGGCATCGTAGCCCATTGGATGCAGGACATTGAAGCCCTGAAGCCTCTTGAAGCGTGAATATATATCTGAGGCTATGTAGCCTAAGGGATGACCAACATGAAGTCCTGCACCGGAGGGATAAGGAAACATATCCAGCACATAGAACTTGGGTCTTGACTCGTCTATCTCTGTTTTGTAAGTGGCATTGTCTTTCCAGTACTGCTGCCACTTGCTTTCGATATTCTTGTGATTGTATTCCATATATTAATGTGTAGTATAATCGTTAATTATCTGGATGAGAGTTCGAGCATTCTTTCAATAGGTAGTCTGGCTCTTTCAGCAATTTCTTTATCCACCTCAACCTCCGGTGCCATGTTCTTAAGGCAGTCGCGCAGCTTTTCAAGAGTGTTGAGCTTCATATAAGCGCACTCGTTGCAGCTGTAAGTGGAATCAGACGGTGGTGCGGGTATAAAAGTTTTTTCAGGACACTCCTTGCACATCTGATGGAGGATGCCGCTCTCTGTAGCCACAATAAACTCCTTTGCATCACTCTTGCGGGCATAATCGAGGAGCACTGCGGTAGATCCGGTTTTATCGGCAAGCAATCTCACAGGCGCGGTGCATTCGGGATGCACCAGAACCTCAGCCTGCGGATGCTGCTTTTTCAGATCCACTATTTTTTCTCCGGAAAATTTCTCATGCACATGGCAGGAACCGTCCCACAGAAGCATATCTCGCCCGGTAATGCTGTTTATATAGTTGCCGAGGTTGCGGTCCGGACCGAATATTATTTTTGCATCCTTGGGAAATGTCTCCACTATAGCAAGTGCGTTGCCGGAGGTGACCACCACATCGGTGAGTGCTTTCACTCCGGCAGAGGTATTTACATAGCTGATAACAGTGTGGTCGGGATGACTCTCCACAAACTTTCTGAATTCTTCCGGCGGGCAGCTGTCGGCAAGTGAGCAGCCGGCATCGCTGTCCGGCTCCAGCACTGTTTTGTCAGGGCATAGAATTTTGGCTGTTTCTCCCATAAAGTGCACTCCACACATCACAATCACCTTGTCCGGCAATGTGGCTGCAATACGTGCAAGCGCCAGGGAATCGCCTATGTAATCGGCAATATCCTGAATCTCCGGAATCTGGTAGTAGTGCGCCATAATAGCGGCACCCCTCTTTTTCTTGAGTTCAAGTATCTCCTCTTTGATACTTTGCACCGCAGGAGTTTCAACAGCCATATTATATTATTTATGAATTAAAATTTTAAAAAAATCTTTTTCTATGATGAATAATAATGGATGTAAGTAACTATGATAACTTTTCGGCAATTTTCTTGCAATTTAAGGTTATTGAGCTTCCATCCGGCTTTATATTCATATTATAAACATCATAAAAATCTGAGCAACAGTATGATTAGTTTACTTATCTACACTATGTTTATAATCTGCAAAGTTAGTAACTTTAGTTGGTATAGCAATTTAATAACCTGCTAAAAAGCGGTTGACAACCGTTTTATAAACGATTGCCAACTTATTTTGATATTGTGTGGAGAGGTATGTATGATAGATTTGATGAATTTTCAAAATATTGTTATTAAAAAGTGCTGTAAAGTTTTTTAAGGTTATAAACATAGTTATCAACATTGTTATTCCTTCACTCCGTAGGCAAGGTCACCGGCATCTCCGAGTCCGGGAACTATATAAGAGTGGGCATTTATTTCATTGTCAACAGCGCCGAGCCACAGTGTGGTTTTATCTTCAGGAAAAGTGGATTTTATATACTCGACTGCTTTTGTGGAAGCTATCACAGATGCAACATGTATGCTTGCAGGGGTGCCTTTTGTAAGGAGAGCCTTGTAGCTCAGTTCCATAGATGATCCTGTTGCGAGCATAGGGTCGGCAATGATAAGTGTTTTGCCGTCGAGTTTGGGTGAGGCAATGTATTCTATGAATATGTCGAAATTTTCTTTTTCACGATATTTTCTGTAAGCTGACACAAATGCGTTCTGCGCGTTGTCGAAGTAAGAGAGGAATCCCTGATGAAAGGGTACACCGGCACGGAAAATAGTGGCAAGAACGATATTTTCATCTATGGTGTCGCATTGCGCTGCCGCAAGTGGGGTAATGACTTCTGTTTTTTTATAGCGTAGTTCCTTGCTTATTTCGTAAGCCATTATCTGACCTATTCTTTCAAGATTGCGGCGGAAACGCATCATATCTTTCTGCACTTTGACATCACGCAGCTCTGCCATGTATTGGCTTACCAGCGAAGGTGTTTCATCAAAATTTACTATTTTCATGAGTATTTTTTATTTTTATTATACGTAAGGATCAGGTTGTGGAGGTGCAATTTCTTCTATAGCTTCTGTTTTGAGTCCATGTTTGAGCCATGAGCCTTTTACAAGACGCCACAGGAATATGGCACCTCTGAAGGTGAGTTCTATACACATGGCTGTCCACACTCCGGCAAGTCCCATGGTTGGTGCGAGAATGGCGGCAAGAGGAATTCTCACAAGCCATATACTGCCGAAATTCATTATTGCCGGCAAAATGGTGTCACCCACTCCTATCATTGCTCCGTAAGCCACTATCGAGGCTGCAAACATCGGTTCCGCCCATGCCTCTATGCGCAGTGCGTGAGAGCCGAGATGCGCTATCTCCTTTACAGGGGTAAATAAATCCATCAGCACCGGAGCCGCTATCCACATTATTACACCCATAAGGGTCATTATCACCATACCTGAGCACACGGTTATATAGCCGAAGCTCTTTGCAAGATCTTTTCTGCCTGCACCATAGCTCTGACCGGTAAGAGTGGTAGCCGCATCGCCTATGCCGTAACCGGGCATATAACAGAGGGCTTCGGCAGTGACTGCAAAGGAATTGGCGGCAATGGCGGCTACTCCGAGGGGTGCCACTATTATAGTGACCATAATCTGCGCACCGCATATAACCCCGTGTTCAAGGGTCATGGGAGCCGAAACTTTAAGGGCATTGGATAGCACTCGCTTTGTAGGAATAAAGTTACGCCATGAATTATTTACAGGGTAATCGCATCTGGAACCGGATATGCACATTCCTTTTTCACGGCGGCACAGATAGTACATCACCGCCGCCGCACATACGCACTCGGCAGCAACGGTGCCGAAGGCTGCTCCGAGAACCCCTAATCCTGCTCCGGGAACATATATGTCCGCTCCGAAAATGCTTATGGAGCGACCTGGAAAAATAAGGAAGTAATTGAATATGACATCCAGCACACACATTATTATATTCAGTCCTCCGGGCACTTTCATATTTCCGGATGCCCTGAGAATGGCGCAGCCGAGATAATTGAGCGTAAGTATGGGCAGAGCTGCAACAAAAACAAAAAAGTAAACGGTTGATTTAGAAGCAACATAGCCTTCGCCACCGAGCCAGTAAGGCAAAAATGGCGATATAGCCATGCCTATAACAGCCATAATGATGCCGAAACAGGTGCTTGCAACTATTCCCTGGCGCAATACTGCTCTGGCGGTTGAATAATCACTCGCCCCTACTCTGTGCGCCACCTGAACTGAAAAACCGACAGTGGCGGCAGAGCATAGTCCCCAGAAAAGCCACAGGCTGGTTGACACAAGACCAACGGCTGCACTGTCATCGGCACCGAGGCGTCCCACCATAGCGGCATCGATATATTGCATGAGAATGCTCGACAGCTGTGCCATAATGGCGGGAAACGACAGTTTAGCCGTCAGAACAATCTTCTGTCTGAGGCTCAGAGTCTTTCCGGATTGAATGAGTGCTATCAATTTACCTTATTTTTTCTATATAACTGCACAAACGGTCAAGAGCTTCGGCAAGTGTGTGACGCGGACACGCTATGTTAAGCCGGATAAATCCCTCCTTGCCATACATATCTCCGGCATTAACCCACACTTTAGCCTCTTTTTTAAGAATTTCTTCAAGAGTGTGCGATTCTATGCCTGTTGATTTTACATCCACCCACGGAAGATATGTGGCTTCCAGTACTGTTACCGGACACCCGGGCAAACGCTTTGCAAGTGTATCGCGCGTGTAGAGCCAGTTCTCCCACAAATATTCTTTGAGTGATTCAAGCCATTTTTCACCTTCAGGAGAATATGAGGCTTTGAGTGCTTCCGGTCCGAATGGATTCACATCACATACCTCATTTATATTGATGGCTTTATTGACAGCTTCTTTTACATTTGAATCGGGACACACTATATTGGCTATCTGAAGCCCTGCGGTATTGAAAGCTTTGGATGGCGAAAGACACACCACTGCATCACTGTCTATGCTTCCGTAAGGCACATAGCGGAATCCGGGCATAGTGAGTTCACAATGTATTTCATCGCTTATAACTCTAACACCGTGTGCCTTGCAAATATCTCTCACTTTTTCAAGTTCCTCATCATTCCAGCATCTGCCGGCTGGATTGTGAGGATTGCATAGCAGCATCAGGACAGTGTCCGGTTGAGAGCATGCTTGTTCAAGAGCCTCGAAATCCATGCGGTAGGTAAACGAATGGGAATCAATATCCACTCTTTGTAGCGGTGCCTCGATTATTTTGCAGCCGTTATTGCGGATAGAGGAGAAAAAGCAGTTATACACAGGGGTTTGCACTATCACCCCGCTGCCGGCGGGAGCGAGAGCTTTGATAATGGCAGACAGTGCCGGCACAACTCCGGAGGTGTATATAACCTGAGTTGCATCGAAATGATAGCCATGCCGGTTGGCAAACCAGTCTGTAAGTGATTTATAGTAATCGTCACCAACAAGCGTATAGCCGAACACCCCGTGCTCCACTCTTCGGCGCAGGGCATCTATCACTACCGGGGCGGTGCGGAAATCCATATCCGCAACCCAGATGGGTATCACATCCGCATCATCGGTATCGTCCCATTTGTAACTGCCGGTGCCGCGGCGCACGGGAGCCTCATCAAAATAGCTCATATAGTTTCGATTTTGCAGTCGGCGGGAGCTTTGATATTCTCATCTATGATTATCTCACCGTAGCCTTTAGCGCGGATAATGCCACTTGTGGGATTCTTAACACTGGTTATAACACTGTTCACCGTGGCATCCACGCAGCTCTCTTCAAAGGCAAGATCTGAATCAGGATCGAAAGTACAGTCCTCAAGAACAAGATTTTTGCAGTAGCACAAAGGCTGAGTGCCTGAAATCTTGCATCTTACAAGACGCAGGTTATTTGAATACCATCCGAGATACTCGCCGGTAAGCTCGGTGTCGTAAACAGTCACACCATCTGTATTCCAGAAAGCATCCTTTGAATCGATAACGGCATTGTGAATCTCTACATTGCGGCAGTACTGGAAAGAATAGTTGCCCTGCTGACGCCAATTTTTGAGGTTTATATCAGCGCAATGCATGAATATATAATCGGCGTGCTCCACACTCACATTTTCAGCCTCAATGCCGGTGCAGTGCCACAAAGTTTCCTGAGCGTTGGGTATCTTCACATCCTTGAGTCTGATGCCGCTCATGTCACGAAACATTTTAGGAGCCTCAACCAGAGTGGATTTCATTTCAAGATTATGTGAATACCAAAGGGCCGCACGTGCACCTTCGGTAAAGATACAGTCAGTTACTTTGAAACCGTCAACATGCCAGAAAGGATATTTACCCTCGAAGCGGCAGTTTACAGCCTCTATATTGGAACACTCTTTAAGAGCTGACTCCCCCGCATGAATAGTAACGTTTTCAAGACGAATGTCATGTTGTGCAAATAAAGGGCGTTCACCCTCAAATTCTTTATCTTTTATAGTTGTCATAAAAATATTTTATTGAGTTAGTAATGCAAAGTTATATAAAAATAGCGACTATCTACAGAACACATTCATCCGCTATTACCTGAAAAAATAAACAATTTGCGGTGTGAACTTTGTAGAGATAATGAAATCTTCACGAGGATAGTCCTTAATGAATCCTCCGAGAATATCCTCGGAAGCACCCATACCATACACTGTTGCGGTATCCCACAGCGTAAGACCGGCTTTATAAGCGGCTTCGAATACAGATTTCAGACTTTCAGCATCAGTGTGATTACCGAATACCTGTTCGCCACCTGCCATTCCTGCACCCCACGACCATGTTCCTAATGCTATTGAAGGTAATGTTTTCATTTTGATATTATTTTATACAGATTTTCTTTCCGTTTACCACATACAAACCTTTTTTAAGGTTCTGCATTGATAACGCATCTTTTGCCACAATTGCTCCGGAAACCGAGAAAATGGTATATTTTATGATATTTTGGTCTGCCTGAATATCCTCGACACCTGCCATTGCTTCATATCCTATGTTTTTCAGCCACTGAGATATCATGGAAGCAGCGGTGCCTGTCTGAGAAGACCGTATCCACAGGCTTGGATAAATAAAATCGCCATCAGGAATAAGACGCTTGGCATCCGCCTCAACACCACTGATTCCACTGCTCGCACTTGACACGATAAGACCTATTTTCTTACCTGCCATTGCAGCACCGTTATGGAAAAGATATGTCTGCAAAGGAGCTGCCATATTGCTCCACCACAATGGAGCACATATAATAATGCAATCATATTCAGCAAGGTTGACATTCACCGGATCAATCGCCGGATAGGATGCGGCATTGTTGGGATTGTTGCGGATGCCGGAAATCAAAGCACTCCCTAAGGCATAGTTGTTTGCCGCATAGTCAAGTCCCTTTTCTGCAGGTTCTATCCGAACTATATCCGCTTCTATCTGCTTGCTAAGCTCGGTAACGATTTTGTGTACGTTGTTGGTGTAGCTGTAATAAACAACAAGTGTTTTTGCCTGGACAGCGAGTACAGATGCTATCAGGATGAGCGATAAAAAAATTCTTTTCATAATTATTCCTTGACTTCGATTTTCTTCATTATTCTTGCGGGATTGCCTGCAACTATTGTCATAGTAGGAATGTCATGGGGCACCACGCTCCGGGCACCCGCAATTGCTCCATAGCCGATTCTTACACCCGGAAGT
>JAIDQW010000157.1 GCA_029062075.1 Paramuribaculum sp. | reverse complement strand
ATCTTATCCATATTCGCAAATAATTAAAAATCAATATATTACATGTCACTAAACTCTTTTTTAAGCAAAATATTCGGCAATAAGTCGCAGCGCGACCTCAAGGAAATTAGACCGATTGTTGATTCTATAATTGCTCTCGCGCCTGAATTGAAGCAGCTTTCAAACGATGAGCTGCGCGATAAAATCAATACGGTCAGAGCCGACATAAAGAATGCTATTGCCGAAGACGAAAAAGCTATTTCTGAAAAGAAAGAGCAGATTGAAACACTCCCGTTTGACCAGCGTCAGCCACTCTGGGATGAGATAGACAAACACGAAAAAAATATCATTGACACTCTTGAAGACAAACTCAACGAGCATCTACCTGTGGTTTTCGCCACACTCAGAGAAACAGCTGCAAGATTCTCGGCTAATGACACAATTGAGGTCACAGCAACTCAGATGGACCGCGACCTCGCTGCCCAGGGAAAAGATTTCTTGACCATCGAAGGTGACAAAGCGATTTACAAAAACCGTTGGGTTGCCGGAGGTAATGAAATAAAATGGGACATGACTCATTACGAGGTTCAGCTCATTGGCGGTGTGGTTCTGCACCAGGGCAAGATTGCAGAGATGGCTACCGGTGAAGGTAAAACACTCGTCGCTACCCTCCCGGTGTTCCTCCGCTCACTCTCCGGAAAGGGTGTACACGTTGTTACAGTCAACGATTACCTCTCCAAGCGAGACAGCGAATGGATGGGACCGCTATATATGTTCCACGGCTCTACTGTTGACTGCATCGACAAGCATCAGCCCAACACACCCGCAAGAAGAGCCGCTTACAATTGCGACATCACATTCGGCACTAACAATGAATTCGGCTTTGACTATCTGCGCGACAACATGGCTATGTCGCCTGAAGACCTCGTACAGAGAAAGCACTACTACGCAATTGTCGATGAGGTTGACTCTGTGCTTATTGACGATGCCAGAACACCGCTCATCATTTCCGGACCCGTGCCCAAAGGCGACGACCAGATGTTCAACGAATATCGCCCCAATGTGGAGAAAGTGGTTGCCGCCCAGAAGAAACTCGTAACCCAATTCCTAAGCGATGCCAAGACAAAACTTGCCTCTGAGGATAAGGACGTGAGAAAAGAGGGTGCGCTTCTCCTATTCCGCGCCTTCAAGGGACTCCCCAAGAACAGTGCGCTCATCAAATTCCTCTCGCAGGAGGGTATGAAAAATATTCTCCTCGAAACCGAAGGATACTATCTTCAGGACAACGCGCGTGAAATGCCTAAGGCTACAGAGCCTCTTTACTTCGTTATCGACGAGAAAAACAGAAGCGTGGAGCTGACCGACAAAGGTATCGACCTGCTCACAGGCACGAGTGCCGACCCTGAATTCTTCGTTCTCCCTGACATTGCCGCCCAGCTCTCTGAAGCCGAAACTATTGAGAATATCGAAGAAAAAAGCACGAAAAAGGACGAGCTCATGCAGAACTACGCTGTCAAGGCGGAGCGTGTGCACACCGTAACCCAGCTGCTTAAGGCATACACCCTCTTTGAAAAAGACGTTGAGTATGTGATTGATGACAATAAAATCAAGATTGTCGATGAGCAGACAGGACGTATCATGGAGGGCAGAAGATATTCCGACGGTCTCCATCAGGCTATCGAAGCCAAAGAGGGTGTTAAGGTTGAAGCAGCAACACAGACATTCGCTACTATCACCCTTCAAAACTACTTCCGCATGTACCATAAGCTCGCGGGTATGACCGGTACTGCCGAAACTGAAGCCGGTGAGCTCTGGGATATTTACAAACTTGATGTGGTCACCATCCCAACCAACCGCCCCATTGCGAGAAAGGATATGGACGACCGTGTCTATAAGACTAAAAAAGAAAAGTACGCAGCTGTTATTGAAGAAATCGAACGACTCAGAAATGAAGGCCGTCCGGTGCTCGTGGGCACAACTTCAGTTGACATCTCCGAGCTTCTCAGCAGAATGCTTACCATGCGCCGCATCCCGCACAATGTGCTCAACGCGAAGCTCCACCAGAAAGAGGCGGACATTGTGGCGCTTGCCGGTAAGGCGGGTACAGTGACTATCGCTACAAACATGGCGGGTCGTGGTACCGACATCAAGCTCCCGGATGAAGTGAAAGAAGCCGGAGGTCTTGCTATCATTGGTACCGAGCGCCACGAGAGCCGCCGCGTTGACCGCCAGCTCCGCGGACGTTCAGGACGTCAGGGCGACCCGGGTTCTTCTGTGTTCTATGTATCATTCGAGGACCAGCTCATGCGACTCTTCGCCACCGACAGAGTTATGAAAATGCTCGACACTCTCGGACTCAAGGAGGGCGAGATGATTGAGAGCCGCATGGTAACCAAAGCTATTGAAAACGCACAGAAGAGAGTTGAGGAAAACAACTTCGGTATTCGTAAGCGCCTCCTTGAGTATGATGATGTTATGAACAAGCAGCGTACATACATCTACGCTCGTCGTCACCATGCTCTGCTCGGTGAAAAAATAGGTATCGATATCGCCAATATGTTCTATGACGTTATCGAAAATCTCATCAACACTTACGACCAGCCCTCTGATTACAGCGAACTCTCGCTCGAACTCTTCAAGATTCTTTCTATCGAAACACCGTTCACTGAGGCGGAATTCCGCTCGCTCAGCAAAGAAGATGCTATTGACAAAGTGCATGCGGCTGCAATGGAAGCTTTTGACAGAAAGAGTCGCAAGATTCGGGATATCGCAATGCCGGTAATCAAGGATTGTGTTGAGAACAGAGGCATGAATTCTATGATTGTGGTGCCGATGACAGATGGCAAGCGCATCTTCAACCTGCCGGTCAACATCATGGATGCCTACGACACCGAATGTCGCGCTATTGTCAAGGAGTGGCACAAGGCTATTCTCCTTGTCACCATCGATGAGCTCTGGAAAGAGCATCTTCGTGAACTCGACCAGCTCAGACAAAGCGTACAGAATGTAAGTTACGAGCAGAAAGACCCGCTGGTAATATATAAAGTTGAGTCATTCCACCTCTTCGAGCAGATGCTCAACAACCTCAACGTGAAAGTCATATCAGCTCTTATGAGAGGAACAATATATGTTCCGCAGCATGCTGCCGGAGACTCCGCACAGGCTCCCGCACAGCCACAGGTGCAGAAACCTATGCCGCGTCAGGCTACCCCGGCATATAAGGAAAGCCGCGAATCGCTTCCCGGTGATGCCAATAGAGCTGCCGCTTCGGCTCCTCAGGGTGAGAAGCAGCGTCCAATGCCCGTGCAGGCTGGTCCACGCATCGGCAGAAACGACCCCTGCCCCTGCGGAAGCGGTAAAAAGTACAAGAACTGCCACGGCAAAGGGCTCTAACGACTTACGAACCACAGACTAACGACTTACAGATGAATAATAAAAATTCTAAGCTTATATGGATAGGACTCGCACTGGTGATACTCCTTATTATTGCTTTGTGCGTAAGTCTCTTTCAGGTAACTTCGCTAAAAGGAGATATTGACACCGCGAGGGCTGAAAACGAGCAGCTGCAGCTAACAAACGAGCAGTTGCAGCTCGCCAACGAGTACGAAGCTATCAACTCGCAGTTTGCCCAATATGAGGATCAGGCTCTGAAAATGGAGGGTGACACTATTGTTGCCAAATATAATGCAGCAAAAAATAAAATCGAACAGTTGCTTGAGGAGCTGAACTCAGAGAAAAAGAAGAGTCAGCAGAGAATTTCACAACTACAGAATGAGATTTCTACTCTTCGCGGACTTCTCCGCCACTATATCGCCCAGATTGACTCCCTCGGCAAGGAAAATGCAGGACTTAGAGCGGAAAACGAGGAAATAAAATCTCAGAACCAGCAGCTTTCGTCAAGAGTGCAGGAGGTGTCTAAAACAAATGCGACTCTCAGCGAAAGGATGACACTCGCTGAAAAGCTCAATGTCACCGGATTATCTCTCACTCCGCTCAAAAAGAACGGTAAGACTGAGAAAAATGTAACCAAAGCTGTGCAGCTGATGGTGTCATTCACCATTCCGCAAAACAATTCCACACCCGTGGGCAACAAAACCATTTATCTCAGAATCACAAGCCCGGAGGGTGCCCTTCTCGGAAATGCGGGCTCATTCTCGTTTGACGGCGGCAATGTGCCCTGCACTGCCAAGAAAACTATCGAATATACCGGAGAGGAGATGCCCGGAGTGACTATCTACTGGGATGTTAACACCGCACTGACACCGGGCGATTACACTGTTGAGCTGTTCGCCGACAATTTCCGTATTGCTTCTCGCCACTTCACCTTGAAGAAGTAACCGTAATGACTGCACTGATTCAGGATTTCTACACCGCTATCAACTCCGTTGAGGTTACCACTTCATCCACTATTTTCAAGCTGTGCCTGAGCATGCTGCTCGGCTGTTGCGTTGGAGTGGAGAGAAAGCGGAAGGGACAGATTGCGGGAATCAGAACATTTGCCCTTATTTCCATGGGAGCGACGCTCGCCATGCTGCTCTCCATTTATGTGCCTCAGGAATACCTTGGGTTGAAAAACGGTGACCCGGGCCGTATTGCCGCGCAGGTTATCACCGGTATCGGTTTCTTAGGAGCCGGAGCTATTATCCAGATGAAAGGCTCGGTGCGTGGACTCACAACAGCCGCAAGCATCTGGATGGTGGCAACCATTGGCATGGCGGTGGGAGTAGGAATGTACCTCGTCTCGCTGGTTGCCACCGCTCTGATCCTTGTTGTGCTTTTGTTCATTGAAATAATAGAGCGGAAGGTACATGTTGGCTGGGAAACCAGAATCATCCGTATTCGTGTGCACGGCATTGTGGAAGATATTGAAGTCTATAAAAACACCCTCTCCGGTTTTCACATCAATCTCACTAACGTTTTTGCCGAGTACGACTACGAAAGAGACATTACAAGCCTCAACCTTGTGGTTCTCGTAAAGAGCACTACAGAATTCATCAAACTCTTCTCTGCACTCAGAAAACTCGGTGACACTCAATCTATTTCACTCGCAAATCAGGTTTCTATATGATTCTTGCAACTGTTGAGGCAGCCCAACTGCCTGTAGAAGGTCTTATCAAAGACCTTGCGTTTATACTTATACTCGCCGCGATTACGACCGTGCTCTTCAAATGGCTAAAGCAGCCCGTTGTTCTCGGATATATTGTGGCGGGATTCCTCGCCAGTCCTAATTTCACATACTTGCCCTCTGTCACCACAGAGAGCAATATTGAGTTCTGGGCTCAGATTGGCATTGTGGTGCTTCTCTTCTCGCTTGGACTCGAATTCAGTTTCAAGAAACTGGTAAATGCAGGCGGCTCGGCGGTGGTCACGGCGCTGATTATTGTCACCGGCATGATGTGCGTGGGGTTCCTCATAGGGCATGTGCTCGGGTTCTCGCATATAAACAGCCTTTTCCTCGGCGGAATGCTATCCATGTCCTCCACCACAATCATCATCAAGGCATTCAATGACTTGGGGTTGAAGCACATGAAATTTGCATCACTTGTATTCGCCGTGCTTATTGTGGAGGACCTGTTTGCAGTGCTTATGATGGTGATTCTGTCATCTATAGCCATCAACGATAGTGTTGCGGGAGGCGAGATGCTTTTCAGTATCACCAAACTCGCCTTCTTCCTGATAATGTGGTTTGCTGTTGGAGTTTTCGTTCTCCCGTCACTACTTAATAACACCCGCCGATTCCTTAACTCGGAAACACTGCTGATAATCAGCATGGGGCTGTGTCTCGGTATGGCTGTGTTCTCGGTATATTGCGGATTCTCCCTTGCTCTCGGAGCTTTCGTTATGGGCTCCATCCTCGCTGGCACAAGTTTTGCCGAGAGAATAGAAAAAGTTGTTACCCCGGTAAAGGACCTATTCGGCTCCGTTTTCTTTATCTCGGTCGGAATGATGGTGAATCCCTCGGTGATAAGCACATATTGGGCTCCCATTCTTATTCTTTCCGGTGTGGTGATTGTAGGTATGATTCTGTTTGGCGCATCCGGAATGCTCGTCACCGGACAGACTCTTAAAGTTGCTATTGAAGCGGGATTCTCGCTCACGCAGATCGGTGAGTTTGCATTTATCATCGCCACTCTCGGCATGAGTCTCGGAGTGCTTGACCCGACTATATACCCTATTGTCTGTCTA
>JAIDQW010000156.1 GCA_029062075.1 Paramuribaculum sp. | reverse complement strand
GCAAAGAATTCCGGTAGACAATGCCTGAGGCTCCTTACCGTAAGCGGTATTCTTATACCCGTTGGCACCATCAAACACCATAAGATAATTCTTACACTGCACTTCATTTAACCATGCCGTGGAAACTACATTGTTCTTGGGCCATAACATCTCAGATGAAGAAGCTCCGGAGTCACCGCATATAATTACAGTGAGATTATCAACACGTCCATCTTTATTACCATCAAGAAGAATACCCTCAGGCAATTGCGACTGAATCGCAGCACACATATCCTTCACCAGTGTGTTGGTGCGTGTGTTCAGAAGCAGATCGAGATAGGTATAACCTATAGCATTGGATGCACTCTCTTCCTGGAAATATCCGGTTCTGTGCGTATCAGTGTACACTACCGGGATAATTGTTGAATTCCACTCCATCTTGCCATAGCTCATGTCATGGAAATAGTTCGCTACGGAATTCGCTCCGGGAGTGATGTCATTAAACATCTTCTCATACTTCGCAAAATCAGGTTGCCAGTCGGGTTGATCGGCAAATTTTACGAAGCAAACTATATTTGTCAGTTTCTGAGGTTCTGCATTCCCTGCAAGAACAGAGAGAAGTAACCCCGCAATCATCAGTATCTTTTTCATCAAATTAAAAACGCAAGAAATTAAAAATTATGAGTTAAGCAGCTGTTAAAAATTATAAACCAAGCAGGGTTTACTCTTTCTCTGAGAAACCAACTGAAGTAGATATAAAACTACACGTTTAAGATTTTCAACGGCGACGACGCTTCGAAGATTTTTTTCTTGAAATACCGGAAGAGTTTGACTGTGTCTTTGCCGGGATCTTTATGGTTTCACCGGCACGTAACCTATCAGAAGTCATATTATTGGCTTTCATAATCTGATCCACGGTCACACCATACTTCCTTGCAAGACTTGAAAGATTGTCGCCGGTTTTCAACTTGTGGTTTGTTACAGCAGCTGCCGCCGGTTTCTGGGACTTGGCAGAAGAGGTCTTAGCATCAGCTTTCTTACGGGTTGAGGCTACCGGAGCTGCAGCAACCGGAGCCGTTTCTGCGGGAGCAGCCGGCTGCACGGAAGTTGAGGCTACATCTTCCTTCGAG
>JAIDQW010000155.1 GCA_029062075.1 Paramuribaculum sp. | reverse complement strand
GGCTAATGCCGAGGCTGTCAAACTTGAAGGCGGCTCAGAGATTCGTGAGAGCATAGAGCGTATTCTCACTGCCGGAATACCGGTGATGGGACACCTCGGACTCACTCCCCAGAGCATCAATAAGTTCGGCACATACAATGTGCGCGCAAAAGAGAAAGCTGAAGCTAAAAAACTTATTGAGGATGCTAAAATGTTGGACGAATTAGGCTGCTTCGCTATCGTTCTTGAAAAAGTGCCCGCCGCGCTCGCAACCGAGGTTGCATCAAAAGTAAGCTGTCCCGTTATCGGTATCGGAGCCGGCAATGGCGTTGACGGTCAGATACTTGTATTCCAGGACATGATAGGTATGAACAATGGCTTCTCTCCCAAATTCCTGCGCCGCTACGCCGACCTTGCCACAGTGATTACCGATGGTCTCGGCAAATATGTGGCTGATGTCAAGAGCAGCGACTTCCCCAACGCACAGGAACAGTACTGATATACTCTGTGACTCAGACTGAGCGCAAGACAAGCCGCACACTCGCTATTATCAAACTCGGGGTTCCTATTCTCATAGGGCAGCTCGGTATGATTATCGTGGGGTTTGCCGACACCAAGATGGTGGGGCTATACTCCACCGAGGCTCTTGCGAGTGCTTCGTTTGTCAACAACCTGTTCAACGTGTGCATTTTTGCATGCGTTGGATTCACTTACGGGCTGACCCCGCTGATAGGGGCTCTTTTTTCTCAGAAACGCCTGGACGCGATAGGCAATACGTTGCGTAACGGAGTTGTTATCAACGTACTCTTTGCGCTTTTGCTCACCGCCATCATGACAGTGGTGTATCTCAACCTGCACCGCCTCGGGCAACCCGAGGAACTTTTGCCGCTCATACGCCCTTATTTTCTCATATATCTTTCGGGACTTATTCCGGTGGCACTGTTCAATGTGTTCGCACAATGGGCATACGCTATCAATCGCACCAAGATGCCGATGTGGATTATACTTGCGGCAAACGGCATCAATATTTTCGGAAACTGGCTTCTGATTTACGGCAACTGGGGGTGCCCGGAACTCGGTCTCAACGGTGCCGGCATATCTACACTGATTGCCCGAGTGCTATGTCCGCTCGCTATAATCGGAGTGATGATTCTGCACCGCGAATATCGCGAATATCGCACCGGCTATGCCACCGCACGCATAAACCGCCGCTCACTCGCTCAGATAACCCGTACCTCGGTGCCCGTTTCATTGCAAATGACCTTTGAGAGCGGGTCGTTCACCGCAGCGGCTGTTATGGCGGGTTGGCTCGGAGCGATCTCTCTCGCAGCATTTCAGGTGATAATTATTACCGGCACGCTCGGGTTCTGCGTATATTACAGCGTAGCCGCTGCCGAAGCCGTGCTTGTCAGCAATGCCGCGGGACTCGGCGACAGAGCGGAGATGCGCCGACTCGCTTTTGCCGGCTACCGGATTCTCCTCACCCTCGCTGCTACAGCCTCCTGCATCTTCATATTCCTGGGTCCGGAAATTATCCACCAGTTCACTCACGACCCTGAGGTTATCTCTCTCGCCCTGTCTATGATTGTGCCTCTGGTGATATATCAGTTCGGTGATGCCACACAAATCAATTTTGCCAATGCGCTGCGGGGCACCTCAAATGTAATGCCTATGCTGTGGATTGCTTTTATAAGCTACGTAATTATCGGACTCCCGGCAACCTGGCTACTTGGATTTCCCTGCGGGCTCGGTACTTACGGAATTATTCTCAGCTTCTCCATTTCACTCTTCATTGCCGCCGCCCTCTTCTTCTACTACTTCATGCACACCACCCGCAGCCAGAAATAAAAGAGTTTGGCTCTCACACAAACTACCGACAAACAAGAGCGGCTAATACTGCGGATAGCTTCGTAAGTTTTACTATCTTTGCGCCCAATAAACAAACCACAGTCAAGTATATGACACGCCAATACGATTATCTCGTGATAGGGTCCGGCATTGCAGGCATGAGTTTTGCTCTGAAAGTTGCCGGCACTGGAAAAGTGGCTCTTATCTGCAAAACCACTCTTGATGAAGCGAATACCGCTCTTGCCCAGGGAGGAGTGGCATCGGTGACCGACTTAAAGGTTGACGATTTTGACAAACATATTTCCGACACCATGATTGCCGGCGACTGGCTGAGCAAGCCGGAGGCGGTGGAAAAGGTAGTTAAGGGCGCTCCGGAGCAAATTAATCAGCTGGTGGAATGGGGCGTGGATTTCGACCGCAAGGAGGATGGCACTTTCGACCTGCACCGCGAGGGGGGACACTCGGAATTCAGAATACTTCATCATGCCGACAATACGGGCTTTGAGATTCAGGACAGCCTTATTGCCAAGGTGCGCGAAAATCCGGATATTGATATTTTCGAGCATCATTTCGCCATTGAGATCATAACTCAACACCACCTCGGCAAAATCGTTACACGCCGCACAAAAGATATCACCTGCTTCGGTGCGTATATTCTTGACGAAAACAGCGGTAATGTTGATAAATTTCTTTCACGCGTAACCATAATAGCCACCGGAGG
>JAIDQW010000154.1 GCA_029062075.1 Paramuribaculum sp. | reverse complement strand
CACGCATCCGTAGCCGGAGAAATCAATCAGCACAGGGCGACCTGATTCCGCTGCAAAACGCATACCTTCGTCATAATCGTCAAACTCCTTGAATTGTCCACCCGCATAGAGATTGAAATCCTGGGTATAAAGAGGCGGTACAAAGGCACTGACACTTTTAAGAGGTGCGCCCCACAATCCCGGAATAAGATACATTGCAAAACTGAATGATATCAGCGCCATAAAGAATCTGCCGATAGACACGTATTCAAGCGGAGAATCATGGCTGAGTCTGATTTTGCCCAAAAGATACATTCCCAAGAGTATGAATATCACGATCCAGAGCGACACAAAAACCTCTCTGTCAAGTATTCCCCAACCGTAGGCGAGATCGGCTACCGACAGGAATTTCAGCGACAATGCCAGTTCCAGGAAACCGAGAACCACTTTCACTGAATTGAGCCAGCCTCCTGAACGAGGCATTTCCTTAAGCCATGAGGGGAAGATTGCAAAGAGAGTGAAAGTTATAGCAAGCGCAAGAGCAAAAGCACCCATGCCTATAGCCGGACCGGTGATATCTCCAACAGAGGCAGCCTCCACCAAAAGAGTTCCGATAATCGGTCCTGTGCATGAGAATGACACCAGCACAAGAGTAAACGCCATGAAAAAGATACTGATCATTCCTGTGGTCTTTTCTGCCTTGCTATCCACGCCGTTGCTCCACTTGGACGGCAACTTTATATCAAAGGCACCGAAGAATGATATTGCAAATACCACCAGCAATAGGAAGAATATGAGATTAAACACTGCATTAGTAGCAAGATCATTCAGTTTACTTGCACCAAATATCAGGGTTATTGCAAGACCAAGCACCAAATATATTATTATGATGCCTGCACCGTATATCATGGCATCTCTCACCGATTTGCCCTTTGAGCTGTTCTTTTTAAGGAAAAAGCTCACGGTCAGAGGTATCATAGGCCAAACACAGGGAGTGAGAAGTGCTATAAGACCACCAACGAATCCCCAGATGAATATGTACCACCATGAGGAATCGGCTATTGAGTGAGCACCGCTCTCCCCTTCTGGAAACTCCACTGGTGCCCACCATGCGCTCTCGCTTACAGACTGAGGAGCATCAGCCGCAACAGTCTCTGTCGCTGCATTCTCAACCGGCGCGGGTACAAATCCCGGAGATGTAACCTCAAATGGTTCACGGCTCGGAGGAATACAGCTGCCATCATTGCACCCCTGAAAAGTGATTACTCCTGAAGCGCAGTATCCTTTGGATCCATCAACCTTGAATTTCTGAACTAAATTCACATCTTTTTCCCACCAGTTAAGGTTGAGATGAAACACCATATCAACCTTCTCAATAGGTGCCACAGAGGGGGTTATTTCACCTACAAGAATCATTCCCTCAAGCTTATCAAACACTATTGATGTAGCCTTGGGACCTCCTTCCGGCAAATGCAACCCGTAAAGATGCCACCCATCTTCAATAGAAGCGGAAAACACTATTTCACCCTCTGTTTCAGAGGTCATGGTTGAAGAAACATTCCAAACAATAGGTGATACTATCTGAGCTCCGGCTATCAAAATGCCGGCAAATAACATCGCACACCCTAATAAAAATCTTCTCATAGCAACGCTTACTTGATTATTTTGTCAAACGGCTGAGTTTTTGGAGGAGAACAGGTTTCATTATTGCAGCTCATAAAGCTTATCTTGCCGGCTATCCTCGCATCTCCTTTCTTCTTAACTTTGAAATCACGACGGAAAGAGATGTC
>JAIDQW010000153.1 GCA_029062075.1 Paramuribaculum sp. | reverse complement strand
TTGTTAAGCTCACCCGCAGTATTGACGGCTTTGTGTCCGTCAATTCTGCGGGTGAGCTTAACAATAGCCACTACCTCGCGGTTGAGCTTGGGATCCATCATCACAAAAGCCTCGGAGATATCGCCGGGCTGCATGTTGGCAATTTTCACGGCGACTTCCTGAGGAAGCTCTGCCATGGTGAAGCGGGTGGAACCGGCTCTTTCACTCTCGCGGTCGGAGTTGACCATCATACCGCGGTTTGCTCTGGTGGTTTTATCCTGAGACACTAATCCTACTATATCGTTGAATTTCACTTTGTCGGCAATGATATCGCTACGCAGAGAATCAAGTCTCACAACAGCTTCCTTGAGGTCATTGTCAGAAACCTTCGGGCGAAGCAGGATGTGGCGCACATTGATGCGGTCGCCTCGCTTTTCAATAAGCTGTATGATATGGAAGCCGAATTCGGTTTCAACAATCTTGCTGACTTTCTTGGGGTCGCTGAGGTTAAAGGCAACGGCAGCAAATTCCGGGTCAAGGGTGCCTTTGCCGCTGAAACCGAGCTCTCCACCGCGCATACTGCTGCCGGGATCCTCAGAGTACAGAATGGCAAGTGTTGAAAATTCGCTTTTACCACTGTTTACACGGTCGGAATAGTCGCGCAGGCGTGATTTTACATCTTCAATTTCCTGACGCGGAATCACAGGGTTAATGGTTATGATCTGCGCTTCAACCTGAAGGGGAATGAAGGGGATACTGTCTTCCGGCATGGATTCATAGAATCGGCGCACATCGTTAGGTGTGCTCTTGACGTCGGCGGTAAGGTTGCGCTGCACTTCGCGAACTCGGTAGTTATTTTTCACCATGTCGGTGATTTCCTGTCGGAATTCAGCGAGCGGTTTGCGCACATATTCCTCAAGTTTTTCTTTGGTCTGGAACATATTGAGGTAGTAAGCAATACGGCTGTCAACTTCAGCATTTACAGCCGCTTGGTTTGCCTCGATGGTGTCCATGTCTGCCTGGTGAAGGTAGAGCTTTTCTACGGCAAGCATCTCAGGGATAACGCAGTAGGGGTCTCCCTGAATAGGGGTTTTGTCACGAAGAAGATTTATGTACTGTGCTTCGATTTCTGATTTCCAGATGGGCTGGTCTCCGACAACCCAGGCCACTTCTTCAACAATATTGTTGCTCTGAGCAGCCGCGCTAAATGCGGTAATGGCAAAAAAAGCTGCGGTTATGATGCTTTTGAATTTCACGCTTAGTTACTTATAAATGAATTAATCGGGTCAAAATTACAAAAAAAACAGTGCGATGTGGCTGTCTTAACTCTAAAAATAGCTAAATCGGGGTCAATTACGCGATATTGTGCGCAAAATTTGCACTGCTTCCGAATCTATTTCGATCGGCAGGACTTTGGTGAGGCTGTCGGTCCACCTTGACAGGAGTGAGTCGGAGAAAACAGTGACAAAATACTCACCGGCA
>JAIDQW010000152.1 GCA_029062075.1 Paramuribaculum sp. | reverse complement strand
TTATTAATCAGTTTACGCAAAAACCGTGCCAATTATGCACCCATGCAATAAAAAGCTATAATGCCTGCCGCAATAATGACAAGGGTAATGATGATAGCCGCCCAGTTTTTGCGGGGGGTATCGGGTGGATAAACGGATTGTTGCTCTTTGTCAGGTGTCTTTTGTTGTGCCATGATATATCAATTTATAGTTATTTATATATCAATAAAACACCTGCGGGAGTTATAAAGTTTGCCGCATCGCTTCGGTAACGGTGTCGTAAAGATTAAGGCATCCGTCCTGCAGCAGATCAAGTACCAGTTCAAAACCTTCCGAGCCCTCGTAATAAGGGTCGGGAACATAGTCGAAGCGGGTGGCGAGATTGAAAAATTTTGCCATAGGTATGATTTTGCTCTCTGCGGTATCGGTTGGTGCCAAAGCTCTCAGGTTGCGCTCGTTAGAGGCATCCATAGGTATGATGAGGTCAAAATCGTCAAAGTCGCTCAAGGTCACTTGTCTGCAGTGATGGGTCAGGTTAAGACCTCTGCGGCGGGCGTGTGCCCTCATGCGAGAATCTGGGAGATCACCGATGTGGTAGTTGCCGGTGCCGGCAGAATCGACGGTCCACCTGTCGGTGTCATGATGCTCCTCAATGATCTGGTCAAGCACCCCTTCGGCAGCCGGGCTGCGACAAATATTGCCGAGGCAAATAAAAAGTACTCTGGGTTTACCTGAGGTTACAAGGGGAGTGATTACCGGTATAAGGTTCTCTATAATCATATCCGTTTCAAATCTGTAGTAATGACTTCTGCTGCTCTGCGCGCCGCTCCGTGTTCACCTAATTTGGCGCGGATTCCGGCATAGCCTTCAAGCATCATAGTTCTGCCGGGTGCACCGGGCATTATTGCGTTCAGCTCTTCATCAACGCCTTCCACAGTGCATTGGTGCACCAGCATTTCAGGAATCACTTTCTCGCCGGCAATGAGGTTTGGCAGTGAAACAAACGGTATTTTGAGAATCATTTTCATGATATTATAGCTCAGGCGGGAGGCATTTGCGCGGTAGCACACCACCTGCGGAGTGCCGGCGAGGGCACATTCGAGAGTGGCGGTGCCGGAAGTTACGAGAGCTTCATCAGCAATCGCCATGAGATCAAAGGTGCAACCATATAAAACCGGAATACCCGGAGCGATAGCATAATCAGCTGCACCACGTCCAGGTGCCCCTGCTATCACAGGCTGCAATTCCGGATGCTTCCTTGCCACCTGTGCCATTACCGGCAGATTGTTCTTGATTTCTCCGCGCCTGCTTCCCGGCACGAGAGCAAGCACAGGGCTATCGGGTCGCAGCCCGTTTGCAATGCAAAATTCCTCTTTGGAGGGGGCTTTGGCAAGGCGGGCATCTATCTCCTCAAGACTCGGATTGCCAACATACACCGCCTCCATGCGGTGCTTCCTGTAAAACTCCACTTCAAAGGGGAGAATGCAGAGCATTTTACGCACATATTTGCGCAGCGACTTCACGCGATATTCTTTCCATGCCCAAACCTTTGGAGAGATATACCAATACACCGGTACCCCTATGGAGTAAGCGTACTTGGCGAGCTTAAGATTGAACCCGGGATAGTCGACGGCTATAAAACAGTCGGCTCCGCTTTCTGCAAGCGCGCTCTTGGCAAGTTTTATATTGTCGCCTATCGTGCGCAGATTTCTGAGCACCTCGCTAAAGCCCATGAATGCCATTCTGGAGTAGTGTATCACCGGGTTGCAGCCGGCAGCCGAGGTCATGAGGTCACCTCCCAAAAAGGTGAACATCGCCTCGGAATCAAATGTTTTTATCTCCTTGAACAGTGCTGCGGCGTGAAGATCTCCGGATGGCTCGCCTGCGCAGATGAAGTAGTGCATGGTCAGTTGATGTTGACAGAGCCTCCTGCCGGTATTTTAACCTTGCGTGCCTTGCCGTTGTAGTTCACTGTAGTGGTGGCACCTTTCTCCGATTTCAGAGTAGCGGAGGTGATTTTGCCGTTATCCCACTGCATATCAACCTCGATGCCTCCGCGGGCACGCAGACCTTTCACGCTACCCTGTGACCACTGCTCCGGCAGAGCGGGGAGGAGAGTTACAGATGTCGGAGTTGACTGAATAAGTATTTCTGCAACTCCGGCAGGACCGCCGAAATTGGAGTCAATCTGGAATGGAGAGTGTGCTCCCAGCAGGTTGGGATATGTGCCGCCGCCTCTGCGTGCATCCTCACCTTTGTAGCCGTCGGGGCTTACATATTTAAGGAGTGTACGGTAGGTTTTGTACGCTTTCTCTGCATCAAGCAGGCGTGCAAAGAGGCTGATTCTCCAGCCGGTGCTCCAGCCGGTGGTTTTGTCGCCTTTTATCTCAAGTGTACGAGCAGCCGCTTTGGCAAGGTCGGGGTTTGAAGCTGGAGTGATATGTCTTCCCGGATACAAGCCGAAGAGGTGGCTCTGGTGGCGGTGTGTCGGTTCGGGATCTTCCCAGTCGTAGTACCACTCCTGGAGATTTCCCTTGGCGCCAATCTTGTAGGGATGAAGTTTTTTCAGGGTTTTGTCAATACGGGCACGAAGCTCTTTATCGACACAGAGCACAGCGGCTGCGTCACGGGTGTCGGTGAGACACTGGCGGGTCATGGCGAGATCGGCTGTGCCTCCGTAAAGGGTTGCTCCAACATAACCGTCAGGCGTATAGAAGAGATTTTCGGGGGAAGTACCGGGTGAGGTTATAAGCTCACCGTTTTTCTCAATGAGCCAGTCAAGGCAGAATAGCGCAGCACCTTTAAGCACATTGTAGTTGTCTTTCAGAAACTCCTTGTCGCCGGTAAAGAGGTAATGGTCCCAGATATGGGTAGCCAGCCATGCTCCACCCATAGTCCAGTTAGCCCATGAGGGGTGACCTACGTTCAGTCCCACCGGGTTTGTTGTAGCCCAGATGTCGGAATTCTGTCCGAGTGTCCATCCGCCGTTGTCAATTCCGTAATAGCTTTTTGCGGTAGCTTGTCCGGCACGGGGAGAGGATAGATTCTGCATGAATGTGAAGAGCGGTGCATGCAGTTCGCTCAGGTTTGTCACCTCCGCATGCCAGTAGTTTTCTTCCAGGTTGATGTTAGTGGTGTAGTTTGAGCTCCACGGCGGCAACATATATTCATTCCAGAGTCCCTGAAGGTTTGCGGGCACTCCGGGAGTGCGGGAAGAAGATATGAGAAGGTATCTGCCGAACTGAAAGAATAGCTCTTCGAGGTCAGGGTTGTAACCGGTGGAGTCGGTGTAAAGTTTCAGTTGTTCATCTGTGGGGAGGGCAGCTATTTCCGGAGCTGTTGTTCCGAAATCAATGCTCACACGGTCAAAATACTTCTTATAGTCGGCAACATGGCGGCTTTTAAGCTCGTTGAAACTTTTGCCGGACGCTTCTTTGATTCTGTTCGCTGCAAGTGATTTATAGTCTTTGCCCTGTGTTGCCGGATTTTTGTCAAATCCGTTGAAGCTGGTAGCATTGGTCACTATCAGAGTGAGAGTTTTCACTCCGGTTGCTTTGAGCTGACCGGCATCTGTAGCGCCGACTGTTCCTCCCTCATTAATAGCCTTTGCGATAGTGCGGAAACGGGTACCTCTGTCCGGGTCGTAAAGGTGTTTCGGGTTGCCACCGTTATTGTAATACACGGGGAGTGAGTGGTATGCCGCATAGCCGGTGGAAATCAGCTCGTTTCCGGTGGCTGTGACAGAGTGAGGCAGCTTGCTGTCAAGTGAAATCACTGCATCAAGCCCGGCAGGGTCAGCAGTTGATATCCGTATTACTATAGCTGAATCGGGAGCGGATGCGAAATATTCGGTATTCACCGGATAGCCGTTAGCGGTATAAGAGGCGTGGGCTATCGCACTGTCAATATCAAGAGACCGGGTGTAATCGGCTGGCAGCTTGTCCGGGCAGTTGAGGTAGTCGATAGTCAGAGTGCCGAGCGGCTGATAGTTGTCGGTGTAGTGACCTTGCACTTTGAGCTGCAGCGAATCGGCGGCTCTGTAGTTTTCGGCATCAAGCGCCGCTCTTATTTCCGGAATAGCTTTGTAGGCATCCGGAGTGGTTACTCCGTTTTCCGGTTCGCCGGTCCAGAGAGTGATGTCGTTCAGCGAGAGGCGTTCACCTCTCTGGTCACCGTAAACAATAGCTCCGAGATTACCGTTGCCGATAATAAGCGCCTCCTCAAAGAATCGGGCAGGTTTGTTGTATTTAAGCACATTTCCGGCGCAAGTGCATATCGCAGTCGCGCAAGCCATAGCTATAAAAACTGTTTTTTTCATGTAAGTCAAGGCGTTGGTTATGTTACTGCTACAAAGATAGTAAAAAACATTATACACGACACAGATTTCCTTTATTGTGGTCTTAAGACTTATTTAAAAATTGGAAGAGTGAGTTGTTGGATTCTCCCAACTTTAATTTTTTTATCTCTTGTGGTTGCTTTCTCTCCGATAAGTTTATCAATACGATTCGAATAAATATTTAAGTCAGTTATACCGGTGGTGTATTTTGTTCGGAAAAAGTCATCGAGAACAGATATGATTTCTGAACTTGAACTATTAGAATATTCAAGTTCTCCTGTGGCTTTTAATATAAATGATCTTTCTAATGAAGTTAATTCTCTAAGATCAACTATATTGCCCTTATTCAAATCGTTAGGCTCAAATTTCACGAGTCCATTACCGTATTGGCGGGAATTGTCCAGAAAGATTTCTTTTGCAAGATTTGTTGTAAGATAGGCAAAGAGAATGTCAGTGTCAATAATCCCGATATTATATACGCAGTGAAATGTGGTTAAATTATTTACGCCGGCTTTATTCCTGATAAATCTCAATTCCTTTCTGCTAAACACAGTTACCCATATTGGAGCCGGCTTTCTGTTTTCAAGTGCGTACCAAGGTGTGCGGCTTGAAGTCAGGTATTTCTTATTTACACCATTTTCCTCACCGAGACAGATATAATCATGAACCTCACGATAGGCTTCGTTTGAGCGGCCGTTGAATAAAAAGACTGTTTTATCTGCTTTTACAAGAGTCTCAAAATCAGCCTCGGTAAAAATCAGCTTTTTTATGTCAGCCGCATGGCAAATGCACGGTAGCAAGGCACTCTCCGGTAAGTTGTAGGAGTCAATTTTTGATGCCTTGAATATGAAGTAATCATTAGCTCCTGTTGCAATTCCGCGTGACACTTTTGCAAATGTTGAAAATGGAACAAGCTTATTATATTTCGCCGAATGTGTATGGTCATAATATTGTTTCCATTTAACCTCCGGGTCTAATTGATTAATCGCAAGTGTCTTGTAATCAGTAAGGGAAGAATACAATTCAGCCGTATTGCTTACATTAGAAAAATTGATACCATCTGATTGATTATCTTTTTGGCATAGAAGAATAGACGCAGTTGTCAAGGCATCATCAAATGCACATTGAGTAAAATCAACGATTATGATGTGTTTCAGCACACCGCTTTGCAGGAGGGTACGTTTTACCTCAACTCCATAATCTGAATTCAAAAATTCTGATGGAACAATATATGCCATACGTGCACCATCCTTCATCTGATGAATGGATTTCAGCAGAAATAGGGTGTAAATATTGGTGAAACCATTCAGGTTGGTGTGTAATTTGTTATTGATTAACGGTATAAGGGTCTGATTATCGTAGTCGTGAAATTTCAGGTATGGAGGATTGCAAATAATGCCGTCATATTTCTCGGACCATGATGCTGTCAGGTAGTTATCATTGATAATATCAACATCATATTCGGTTTCCGAAAAGTTTCGGTGAGCGTATTTATATATAGTGTCATCAATATCATATCCAACAACTCTTATATCCGGGTTTACTTTTAGGAGTGACCGACTGAACATTCCTAAACCGAATGCGGGTTCGAGAATGCTAAGCTTCCCTCTTTTGTTTCCAATAACCCATGACGCCATAAAGTCGGAAATGTGCTCAGGGGTAAAAAACTGGGCAAACTTTTTTCTATGGCTGATAGAGGTTTTGTTTATGTATTCTGCTTCTACACTCATAGATTGCAATCAAACAATGAGTCAAAATTTTCCTTATCCAGAAAAGCCTCGCCCCCATCGAATTTCACATAAAAGAGTAACCGCCCCTTGTTTAGTTCTTTCCTTACGCTGTGATGGTTTGGTTGAGTTATTGTTTCTGCGATACAAATACCATCTTGTGAAGGAATTTTTATAGTGGTCTTATTCTGATTTTTACTATCCTGCTCTATGAAATATTTGATATCCTCCAGATCAGGATCTGAAATCAGTTCAAGTATATGCTTGAAAGATATTCCATAGATCCGGTCAAAGAATACCTGAACATAGAAATGGGGCACACCATAAGTCATTATCCACTTATAAACGACTTTAATATCTTCTATCTTAGGAGTTATCGAAAGCGAATTCCTTTTTTGAACCACCTTAAGACATTCCTTTATTTCAGATAATTTTGAAGATAGTTCTTTCAAGCGCTGCGAGGAGTGCCATGAAGGTTTTCTAAAGTCTATCGTCCGTATGGAATCTTTATTCAGCTGTTGCAAAATTGTCAGAAGTTCCGGACGCTTTTGCTGCAGCAAGTCGGCATAATCTGAGATTATTTCACGTTTTAGTTCTAACGCCCGGTCGGTATTATTGCAAACAACACTGTTGACTTCTTCGGTATATTTATTTATCAAAAAAGCACTTGACCGTACTTCAATGCCCGCTATGGCTTTTGAAACATACTCATGTATTTCAGACTCAGTAAGGGCACTTATGTCATAGCCAAGTTGCTCGTTGAAGTCACACTTTTTGAATAGAAGTATATCCGGTCTTTTCCCAATTGTATCAAGTTCATCCTGATATTCATTGAAAAATTTCTCAAAACCGGTATCCCCGGCAACCAGATCATCGGACTTTCCATATTTAACAGCTACAATAGCAGTGGAATTGTTATTAATCGCTCTTAGAATAACATCTTCTGCCCAATCTCCCTGCTGTTTATTAGTGATTAATTCAGAAGAAGCCAGTGTTGGCATAGATGCCTTGCTTCGTGGAACTCCAAAATCAATGAGCCCGGTATGAATATTTTTGCAGATATTGTTAATTATGTCCTTATATTCGGTCATATATTTATGAGTGCTTGTATTTCAATCTATGACAAGGAGTGGAATCGCGCAATTTTTGAATCGGTGATTTTTATATATGGCTGCAATTTACGAAAAAAATCCATACGGCAATCATTTCATAATAGAACGAATGAAATTTATAAGAGAATTATATTTGAGGAAGTGCTATGCCTTGACGCTGAAGTTTTCTTCTCATCTGGCGCGTAAGAGGAGGTGTGAAGGTCGGTATGGATGTGTCAGGACTACCGTTTTTTATTGAGTCCGGTTTTGTCGGATCTGAGGTCGGAGCCGGGGTGAGAGGGGAGGGCTGTTTATTGGCTTTGGAAAATTCAGCTTTCGTATTGGTGAGCTCGGACTGGAGTACAGATGTTTGTTTGTCGGTTGATTTATCGGATTTTAAGCGGCGTGCTTCACGTCGGTCAATCTCGCGTTTGATAAATTGGAAAATCACGGATGCCTCATTGCTCAGCTCAATGATTTTGCCTGATTCGAAGTACTCCATTACAGCTGTGAAAACTTCTCCCTTGACGAGTGTGCTGCAATTTCTGATGATTTTGTACCATACAGTGTTGAATACGAATGCTTTTTTAGTTTTTTCCATAGTGGTGTGTTTTTTATAAAAATGAATTAATGTGTGTTTTACCGATGCAAATTTAATTATACACCAAATAATATACAAATTTTTCTCGGATAAAATTGCGAAATAACAAATATATGGTAGTGTAAGCGCATTACATCGATGCGAACCAAGTTGAATTTATAGCGAAAGTTTCAGTTAATTATTGAATTTGTGTAAATTTGTCACATAATTATATTACCAATAAATTATGGGTGAATTTTTTCAGGTGTTGAAGCGTTTTGTGCCGCCGTACAAAAAGTATCTCGCACTCAATATCATATTCAATTTTCTTGCAGCGTTTCTTACTCTTTTTTCGTTTGCGGTAGTAATGCCGATACTCGAAATGCTTTTCGGCATCCGGGAAAAGGGATATGAATATATTCCTCTGGGCGGTATCAAGATAGGTGAGCTTGCCGATGTTATTGTCAATAACTTTTATTATGTCACCCAGATAGCTATAGATTCATGGGGCCCCAGCTGGACTCTTGGTGCGCTCGGGCTGCTGCTTATATTCATGACCGCTCTCAAAACCGGAACAACTTATCTGGCATCCTATTTCATTATTCCGTTGCGTAGCGGAGTGGTAAGAGATATCAGGGATGCGGTTTATGATAAGATTGTGAGTCTGCCGATAGGCTTCTTCACATCTGAGCGCAAGGGTGATGTGATGGCGAGGATGAGCGGTGACGTTGCCGAAATTGAAAATTCTATCATGTCATCGCTTGACATGATGTTCAAGAATCCGGTAATGATAGTTGTGTGTCTTATCATGATGGTGTTTATCAGCTGGCAGCTAACTCTTTTCGTTCTCGTTCTTCTTCCTATTGCCGGAATAGCCATGGGGCGTATCGGCAAGAGCCTGAAGCGCAAGAGCCTCGAAGGGCAGCAGCAGTGGGGCAGGATTATGAGTTACATCGAAGAGACCCTTGGCGGACTTCGGATAATTAAGGCATTCAATGCCGAAGCTAAGGTTGAGCACCGTTTTCACGAAGCTACGCAGCTTTTCTACAAGCTGAGCAACAGGGTTATGCGCCGACAGGCACTCGCTCATCCTATGAGCGAATTTCTCGGCACAGTCACTATAGCGATAGTGCTCTGGTTCGGTGGCTCGCTGATTCTTCACCATAATTCCGGCATTGATGCACCGATGTTTATCTACTACATGATTATCTTTTACAGCATCATTAACCCCGCAAAAGATTTGAGCAAGGCAATGTACTCCATTCAAAAAGGTCTTGCTTCTCTTGAGAGGGTGGACAAGATACTCTCTGCGCGTAATCCGATTGCTGATCCTCCCCATCCCAAACCTCTGCCTGCCGATTGCGGCGAGGTGAGGTACGAGAATGTTACCTTTGGCTATGACCCCGAGGTGCCGGTGGTGAAGCATGCCGACCTTGTGATACGCCCCGGTGACACTGTGGCGCTCGTAGGTCAGAGCGGAAGCGGCAAATCAACCCTTGCCGATCTGCTTCCAAGATTTTATGACGTGAACGGCGGCTCAATAAAGATTGGCGGCGTGGATATTCGTGACCTGAAAGTGCATGATTTGCGCTCCCTCATGGGGAATGTGAATCAGGAAGCCATTCTTTTTAATGACACATTCTATAACAATATAACCTTTGGCGTTAAGAATGCCACAATGGAGCAGGTGATTGAGGCGGCTAAGGTTGCTAACGCCCACGAATTCATTATGGCGTCCGAGTACGGCTACGACACCAATATCGGTGACCGGGGCTGCAAGCTCTCAGGCGGTCAGCGACAGCGCATATCCATAGCGCGTGCTATTCTTAAGAATCCCCCTATTCTTATTCTTGACGAAGCGACCTCCGCGCTTGACAGCGAGAGCGAATACCTTGTGCAGCAGGCACTCGACCGACTGATGAAGGACCGCACCACACTTGTCATAGCACACCGCCTGTCAACCATCAAGAATGCCACCCAGATATGCGTGATGAATGAAGGTGAGATTGTTGAGAGGGGAACCCATGAGGAGCTGATGGCTCTCAATGGCTTCTACACGCGCCTGGTTGAAATGCAGAATGTGAATTCGTAAAAGGACTATGTGTCGTAAATCATATTTAGCAACTCTACTCTTGACGGTGTGCGTGCTGCTCACCGGTTGCCGAGGTGCCAGACTCAGCGTTGCCGACGAGCAGATGGCACGCGGCGAGTACTATGATGCGGCGGCTACTTACCGTAAGCTTTACAACAAGCTGAAAAAACCGTCGGAACGCACTCTGCGCGGTGAGGTGGCTTACAAGCTCGGAATGGCTCATACAAAACTGAATCAGAATGCAAGAGCCGCGGGAGCCTTCCGCAATGCGTTGCGTTACGGCTACCCCGATTCGTTGTTGTACCGTCACATTGCCAAAGCGCTGCATGCCGATGGCAAGTATGCAGAAGCAGCTCAGTCTTATAACCAGTACCTGATTATGGCTCCGGATGACGAGGTCGCCAAAACAGGACTCCGCGGGGTGCTTCTTGCTGAAAAGATGCGTGCCAATCCCACACGCTATAAGGTGGCTAATGCAAAGCTGTTCAATTCTCGCCGCAGCGACTTCTCACCCTCACTGCAGGGAGACAAGCTCTATCTGACAACTACCAACGAGAATGTTACCGGAGCAAACCGCAGCGAGGTGACAGGTATGAAGCGTGGCGATATCTGGGAGGTGAGCAAGGATGAGCAGGGTAAATGGCAGAGACCTGAGCCGGTGAAAGGGGAGCTTAATACCGAGGCTGATGAGGGCGCGGCGTCATTCTCGCCTGATGGCAGACTGATGTATCTCACGAGGGCGAAAAGGAGGCAGGATGCCGATACCAAGGTAGAGATTGTAACATCTTCACGAAGCGATGCTTCCTGGAGTGAGGCTCGCCGCCTTGACCTTATAGAGGACACCGTTTATAATTACGGACACCCGTCTGTTGACCCCACAGGTAAATACATATATTTCACCTCCGACCGCCCCGGCACCTACGGCGGCTCCGATATATGGCGGATGAGGCTTGATGCAAAGGCAGGTGCGCTGCCGGAAAATCTCGGACCGGCTGTCAACACATCAGGCAGAGAGATGTTTCCATACGCGTTCAGCGACAGCATTATTTATTATTCTTCCGACGGGCTTCCCGGTATGGGTGGGCTTGACATATTCAAGGCTGAACTCACCCCCTCCGGAGTGTGGAAGGTGACTAACATGGGTGTGCCGGTAAATTCAGCATCGGATGATTTCGGAATCACCTTCTATCCCGGAAAGGAAGCGGGCTATTTCAGCAGCGGCAGGGGAGACGCCAGGGGCTATGACCATATATATTCCTTTGAATTGCCTGACTTGAAGATAACTATCAGCGGCACTGTTACCGAT
>JAIDQW010000151.1 GCA_029062075.1 Paramuribaculum sp. | reverse complement strand
AGTTTACAGAGGGGGAAATTCCCGCAGATCTTGTCATTCCCGGTTCCTATAAAGGCTGGACCGATGCCACATGTGCATATTTTCAGGGTATGACAGCCGAAAATCAGACTGTGACAATCAGCGTTAAAGATGACAAGTACAGCCTTGCATATACCTCCGATACATGGGGCGAATTTTCAGTTGAAGACCTCAAGGTTACTTACTCCGACGGGGTGTTTTCTCTAAGCGGAGACGGAATCTGCAAAATGGGCATGAATGGCAATGTTAGCGAATATCCCTGCTCTGTTTCAGGCAGCGTTGATGTTGAAAAATCCGCACCATCTTTTATCATCACCGTTCCAGGAGTGATGGGCGGACTCAAAATCACATTTACAAACGGAGACAAACCATCTGAAAGCACAAATGAATAAATTATTTGGAATAATTACAGCGGGGGTAGCTTCTATGGGGCTACTCTCCGCTTGTAACGGTATTCTTGACGGTATATATGACGAGCCGGATAGCGGCAACCCGGGCACCGGTTTTGAGCAGGAAGGTCAGATATATATAAATGCCACTTCCTATACAGACTGGGTGTATATCAATTTTGCCAATAAAACCACCGTTACTCTCAGCTATGATGAGGAAACTCCAAAAAAATGGGATATAGCAATTCACCGCTATGATGTAAAGACCAATGAAGCCAAGGTTATTGAAACTGATTACACGTCATTCAACGATGCTATGACAGCGGTGATAGATAAATCCCTACTGGTCGGTGACGAATGGACCACCTCCAAAATCGTCATCGATATGTCCACCATGATGGACGGATATCTCGGTTACACAGAGTCCTACTACAACACCGAATTATCCAAATGGCTCAATGTTGACACAAGCACTATGCCCCCTATCTATGAACTGTCAGGAAAGGTATATATAGTATATCTTGCTGACGGCACCCGTGTGGGAGTCAAACTTATAAATTACATGAATGATCTGCTTGTGAAGGGATATATGACAATTCAATATATCTATCCTTTCTAACAACCACTGAATCAATGAAACACAAAGTAATCGCCTTCGCCACATTCATATCTCTGGGTTACATCGCAAGCGCCCAAAATAAAAGCGTAAAAGAGGATACCGATTCCTTAGACGATGACAGATGGAGCAAGATACTCGATGAAGTTGTTGTTACCGGCACAATGACGCCTAAACTGATTAGCAACTCCCCTATTCTGACTCGTGTTATCAGCACCGGAGACATCCGAAAGAGTGACGCCACAAACATCAGTGACCTGCTTCAGGCAGAACTTCCCGGTATAGAATTTTCCTACTCGATGAATCAGCAGGTGTCACTGAATATGCAGGGATTTGGCGGCAACTCGGTTTTATTTCTTATAGACGGTGAGAGAGTTGCAGGAGAAACACTTGATAATGTGGATTATGACCGCCTTAATCTGAATAACGCCGGCAAAATCGAGATTGTCAAGGGAGCAGCATCCTCGCTATATGGGTCAAATGCAGTCGGCGGAGTAGTAAACATCATCAGCCGTGAGGCATCTGAGCCATGGACGCTTAATGTTAACGGTCGCTACGGTGAGCACAACAGCCAGCGCTACGGAGCGGTATTTACCTTTAACAAATGGAAAATAAACAGTTCAACCTCTGCTCAGTACTCCTCTATCGACTCATATAATATGAAGAACGAAGGCGACTATTCCAAATATTACGGTGGCAAAACCTGGAATGTAAGCGAACGTCTGACCATTAAGCCCATAAGTGCGCTCAAGGTCATTGCCAGAGCCGGTTACTTCTTCCGTGAGCGATATTCTCAAGTGAGTACCCATGACCGGTACCGTGACTTTTCAGGCGGATTGCGTGGAGTGTATGAATTCTCTCCCGTCACAAACCTGGAGTTGAGCTATTCGTTTGACCAGTACGATAAAAGCGACTTTATGCTTATTAACCGAAAGGACGTGCGCGATTATTCCAATGTGCAGAATATCGGCAAAGCCATATTCAATCACACTTTTGCTGAAAGGCATATCCTGACATTAGGCGGAGATGTGATGCGCGACTACCTGATGTCATACCAATTTGACGGAAACGGCAGCCACAGACAAATTACAGCTGACGGATTCGCTCAGATTGATCTGACATTTAACAAGCTAAATATTATAGCCGGAGGAAGGTACGACTACTTTTCCGAATCTGATATGAAACACTTCTCATCCCGTGTCAATTTGATGTACAATCTTGACCGATTCAAAATCAGGGGAAGTTATGCCGGTGGGTTCCGTGCCCCAACTCTTAAAGAAATGTACATGAACTTCGATATGGCAAGCATTTTCATGATTTATGGAAATCCGGACCTTAAACCAGAGGTCAGCAACAATTTCCAGCTCTCCGGAGAATTTACTCATGGATTGCTCAATGCAAATATCGGTACATTCTGCAATCTCGTTGAAAACAGAATAACTACAGTATGGAATCAGGCATTG
>JAIDQW010000150.1 GCA_029062075.1 Paramuribaculum sp. | reverse complement strand
GTCACGTACATAGTACTGTCAGCCAGATACCTTCTATCCGCCTCACTAACAGACGCAATGGCATTTACTTCTGCATGAGGACCGCCGTATTTGCGGTGGTATCCTTCACCGATAATGCAGTCATTATACACAATAACGGCCCCTACCATCGGATTAGGGCAGACGTTTCCTAAGCCTTTCCGTGCAATTTCAATCGCACGTTTCATATATATCGGGTCCACCCTCATTTTCTATCCGTCTCGATAAAATCAATAAGTTTCTGAACAGCATCTTCCTCAGGAATATTTTTTTCAATACATTCCTTACCTTTGTAAAGACTGACTTTGCCAACACCTGCACCTACATAACCATAATCGGCATCAGCCATTTCGCCCGGTCCATTTACTATACATCCCATCACACCTATTTTCAGCCCTTTGAGAGAAGCGGTTGCTTCCTTAACTCTGCGTAAGGTACTTTCAAGATTAAAGAGAGTACGTCCGCAACCCGGACAAGCGATATATTCAGTTCGGGTAATTCTAAGTCTGGAACTCTGCAAAATTCCAAAAGCGAGGTGACTTAATTGAGAAGGCGTCATAGAGTCAGATTCAATCCACAACCCATCAGCAAGACCATTCATTACCGGCACTCCCAGATCCACCGCAGCTTTCAGCATAACCTTATCTGCAGGCGTGTCATGGTAAGCAACCTTCAATACCACCGGATTATCAAGACCCAGCTGAGTCATTCTATGAATTGTCGCACTTACCGCTGCCTGATAATTTTGATGGGATGATGACAGCACGACTACTTTATTTTCAGGAATAGACTTAAGAAGTATATCAGTGCAAGGAGCATTGAGTTCCACAAATCCGGTCCAGGTATCAGCGAATCTATCAGGAATACTATCGGAATTATACTCGGCATTGCTATCGTTACCGATAACCACCGGTACCTCTCCACCACCGATACCATCAATAGTTACTGAATGACGCTTTTGAGGATTTATCGCATCATAACCCTCGTAATAGTCACCTTCTACAGCAGGTGCTTTACTCCATGACGAGATATATTCAGCAAGAAATTTTGCTACGGGCAACTCATTTTCAGGAGGTTCGCTGAGTGACACACGGATAGTGTCTCCAATACCCTCTGCAAGCAGAGTCCCTATCCCTACTGCAGACTTAACTCTACCGTCTTCACCGTCACCCGCTTCGGTAACTCCCAAATGAAGAGGGAAATGCATATTTTCTGCATTCATCGCCTTCACCAGTCGCCTGACAGTTTCAACCATTATCCGTACATTGGAAGCCTTGATAGAGATTACCACATCTTTGAAATTCCTTTTTACACAAACTCGTAGAAACTCCATAGCACTCTCAACCATTCCAGCCGGAGTATCTCCATAACGGCTCATTATTCTATCACTCAGAGAACCGTGATTTACACCTATCCTTATAGCAGTACCATTTTCTCTACACAATTCAAGGAAAGGAGTCAAAGCTTCATCAATTTTACGGATTTCTTCAGCATACTCCTCATCAGTGTAAGAGATCTTCTTGAATGTTCGTCCCGGATCCACAAAATTTCCGGGATTTATGCGCACTTTTTCTACTTGCCTGGCGGCTTCAAAGGCAGCTTTGGGATTAAAGTGGATATCAGCCACCAGAGGTATATCAATCCCTTTTGTCCTGAGTTCAGCACGGATTCTTCCGATATTCTCAGCCTCACGCACACCCTGAGCTGTCAGTCGCACTATGTCAGCCCCTGCTGAATGGATTCTGGCACATTGTTCAGTGCTGCCCTCAGTATCCATAGTCGAAGTATTGGTCATGGACTGAACACGCACCGGATTATCTCCACCGATAACAGTATTGCCTACCCTTACTTCACTTGTGGGTCGTCGCTTATATTCAAATGCTCCCATTTCCGGAAAAGTCAGATTTTCAGTTTGTCTTGAAATTGTATTTAATTTCAGTAAGATCCTTGTTGGCTTTCACTATTTTCTCTTTTAAGCTCTCTCTATAAGCATCGAATCGCTTGGCAAGAGCTTCATCGCTCAGACTCAGAATCTGAACTGCCATAACAGCAGCATTCATAGCTGCATTAATGCCCACAGTAGCCACTGAAATACCCGGAGGCATCTGAACTATACTCAGCAAAGCATCTGTGCCTGAAAGAGTTGAGTTAATAGGAATTCCGATTACCGGCAGCGGAGTCATAGCCGCGATAACTCCAGGCAGAGCGGCAGCCATTCCAGCTGCTGCAATTATAACTTTCAGTCCACGTGCCTGAGCACCTGTTGCAAACTCCTCAACCTCGTGGGGCGTACGGTGTGCCGAAAGAGCGTTCATTTCAAACGGCACCTCCATTTTTTCAAGAAAATCAGCCGCTTTGCTAAGAACAGGCAGATCAGATGTACTGCCCATGATTATACTTACAAGTGGTTTCATATCAACTATATATTAAAATGCTGTCACTATAAATACACACACAAAACCATTAAGGAATCCTGCTCCAACCTGCCCAAGAGTATGCCGGTCCAGATACACACGTGCCGTCCCTACGGCACCGGCAGCCAAAACAGTTGCAATAACTATCCACATAAAAGGGAATCCCGGCATAACAGTATGGCTCAAAACAATGCGGAAAGCAAGTGCGACAAGTCCACCCATTGCGGCGAGATGAGCGCTAATCTTCCACCAGCGGTTTACCACAGCATTCACAACTACCGCTACAAGACCACCGAGCATGAAAAGCCATAGCCACGCGGGAGCCTTGGCGTTAGCCAGAATCCAAGCTGACGCGGCATAACTCAACGCTGTTAGGATATAGGGCACCGTCCTCTCAGTACGGTTATTCAGTCCGGGATCCTTTATCAAGCCCGCTCGGTATAAACCATATATCAACAGGGCAGGAATCAGACATGTTATTCCGAAAACAGCCAGAAGAAGTCGCCATCTGACCCCGAGCGGTGTTATGGATAGCATCGTACACCAAAAAGCTATTGCCACTCCATAGGAGGGTACAAACAGTGGAGAAAATATCGTGGATAATATACTGCTTATTTGTTTCATAATTATGCTTTTATTATACATTTCGTCTTAATCTTGCAACAGGTATTCCCGCCTTTTCGCGATATTTCGCTACGGTTCTCCTCGCTATTTCATAGCCCTGCGATTTCAATGACTCGGCTATTGCCTCATCGCTTAACGGACTTGTTTTGCTCTCATTATCAATCAGCGATTTCAAAGCCGCCATAACTTCATGTGAGGAGGTATCCGAATTTTCTTTAGGCCGCTCGCTGAAGAAAAACTTCAGTGGATAAATTCCCTGACGTGTAGCGACATATTTTCCGGAGGTAGCTCGGCTGACAACCGATATATCATAACCTGTGAGCTCTGAAATATCTTTAAGTATCATAGGTTTAAGTGTGTGTACATCATCGGTTAGAAAAAACTGCCGCTGAATTTTCATTATTGCAGACATAACCCTTGTCAGAGTTTCGGTTCTCATACCGAGAGCCTTTATGAAACTTGCCGCATCATCACGTCTGCTCCGAATAAATGCTTTAGCTTCAGCCTGCCGGTCAGGTGTGGCTTCAGAAATCTCGACATCGGCATCGGCAAAACTTTTCTCAACCTGAAGAGCAGGAATCCTGTTCGGGATGATAAGATTGAGATCTCCCCCGTCGTTCTCCACTATGAAATCAGGCGTGATATGTCTCATTTTTTCTTCACCTGATTCTCCGGATACAGAAGACCCTCCGGGCTTTGGATCAAGTGAACGTATAACTCCCATTGCATCCCGGAGTTTCTCCTCATCTATCTTAAGAGTTTTCCGCAACTTACTGAAATCCATGCGACTGAGCAAATCAAAATTATGATCCACAATTTCCCTTGCTATTTTCACATCTTCTGTCTGCGGTCTTGCCTTGAGCTGCAAGAGCAGACAGTCCCTCAAATCAACCGCACCGACTCCTGCCGGTTCGAGCGTCCTGACAATCTCCCACACCTCCTTGACCTCCTGCGGAGTGGTATTGATACCATCATGTATTGCCGCATCATCAGCTATTGCATTAATGGCGCGTGTCATATAACCGTTATCGTCAAGATTACCGGTAATAATATGAGCTATTCTCAACTGCTTATCAGTCAGGTCCATCTGTGCAAGCTGGCTGTTGAGTTGCTCCATAAGTGAGCCTCCGCCCTGCACTGCCACCGGCTCATAAACCTTATCAGATGCACTGTGATTGCTTGCCTCGAAGCGATAGGATGGTATATCGTCTTCGCTACGGTAATCGGCAAGTTGAATATCTTCAGCTGTTTCATTGAATACATCGTCTTCTGAATCAGATAGTGATGCATCGGTATCAACTTCGAGTGCCGGATTCTCCTCAAGTTCACGCTCTACAGCATCTTCTATCTCAGGACCGTTCATCTCAAGGACCCTTACAAACTGCACCTGGAGCGGTGAAAGCACCTGATGCAATTTTTGCTTTTGATTTAACTGCAGAGATTCTTTCATTTCAATAAAGCCGTTTGAGATTATACTCGGTTGAATTTCCGTTGTCATCAATATATCTCCAAACCATTACAGAGCCGGGTGCCTGAACAATTTCCAGCTCCACCACCGAGTTTACGGGCAACATAAGAGCCGGAGCTATTGACTTGTTTACACCATCAATAATTAGTGAAGTGCCGGCTCTGCGCCAGTTAGCCCAATAATCGTTATATTCATGACTCCCAAACTGTTCAGTTGTCTGAATAATATCTGACTGAAATTTTACGATTACGGTATAAGGCAATTTCTCAATTTTCCCCTCGCCGGAAGTTATTGATACAACCTGCCATGTACCGAACCATGAGCCAATATTACCGTTGTTTCGCGTGCATCCGGCTCCTGCGAGCACAAATGCGGCGAGAATGAATAGTATGTAAAGGCTAATCTTCATTTCTTACTCTTTGTATAAATAACACCAGAATAGGCTACCGAGATTTCAGCACAGAAAGAATTTCCGGGCAGATTGCCTCTATCCAATCCGAGAGAACCTTTTATGCTGAGCCTGTTTGACTTTGGCTGTATCCACTTTACAGACGCGAGAGCGGAATATGAGTGTCGAGGAGGAATGAGTGCAATGAAGCCATTGCCATAAGCCTTGCGCCATCCAAACTTCATTTCCCACTTTACATTACGGAGAAGCCACCCGCAGGCTGCTGCATGAACTCCACGCATGCGATTACCAATCACATTATTATATCCATCAAGGTTGTAAATGGGAGACATCACCATAGGTGTTCCCTCAGTCATGCCATAGTTAGCGTATGAATTATAATACTTGTTATTATAATAGTCATCAGCCCCCGTAGCTTGAGATGTCATCGCAGTTCCGGTATAATCATCGGGATTGAAATGTATAGGTCCGCTTTGATTGGTGAGATCAAGATATTCCACAACAGCACCTTCTAACTTCGGTTTATCACCCGGCATTTTCAATTCCACACCATACAATCCGTCGAAACCGTTCTGCTTAGCCATTCCGCTACCGTCTTCCCATGGATTCTCCATATAAGCACCTAATCTAATCCCTCCATTCAGGCGAAATTCTGCCTTAATATCCCATGAACCGATAGTATTGCCCTGATAAAAACCATCCTTTGTTCTTTCAAACGGTATTATCATCTTGAGGAAATCTGCAAATTTGATTCCACGGTTATCTATCCTTTCAACCTCTCCCCTATTCATA
>JAIDQW010000015.1 GCA_029062075.1 Paramuribaculum sp. | reverse complement strand
TGGAGCGACTTTGCATGCCCCTACTGCTACATTGGGGAAACACGCCTTGAACGAGCTATCGAAGAACTCGGACTGAAAAACGATGTGCAAATCAACTACCGCGCCTTTGAGCTCGACCCCACCGCATCTAAAGAGGTGGTCAGTTCAACCCCGGAGCGATTCGCTATGAAATATCGCCTTACTCTTGAAGGGGCAAAGGAGCAGATTGAGCAAATTTCCAATCTTGGCAAGGAACTCGGAATCGACTTCCGCTATGCAACCACACAGTACTCCAATACCCGCGATGCCCATCGGCTCATGAAACTTGCCGAGGATAAATATGACCGCGACACAGTTGCCGCGCTCAACGAAGCCCTATTCAAAGCATACTTTGTTGAAAATCTGGTGCTCGCCGACCATAAGGTGCTCCTTGACAAGGCTACAGGCGTTGGAATGAAGGAAGATGATGTGAAGGAGGTTCTCAACTCCGACAAGTACGATGACGAAGTGCGTTTTGATGAACGCGAAGCTGCCATGCGGGGAGTCCACGGAGTGCCTTACATCATGTTCGGAAGCGACTTCGCTGTGCCCGGAGCAATGAGTATAGACGGATTCAAGTCGGCACTCGAGCGCGAACTGCGCAAACAAAAGACACAGGAAACACCCGCTGAACGCCCTCATGCCTGTGGCCCCGAAGGCTGCCAATTACTTTAACATTCAAGACACAACGCTATGATAAAACAACTGATGGTGCAGGGAGTATTTGCCGAGAACACCTACTTCTACATCGACTCCCACTCCAAATCCGGTTTTCTCATTGACCCCGGTGCTCAGGCGGGACTTATCTACGATGCCATTCAGCAAAACGGATGGAATATCGAGAAGATTTTGCTGACCCACGGGCATTTCGACCATCTGGGAGCGGCAGAACTGCTCCGCGAAAAATTGGTCGCGCCAATCTACATCTATCCCCTTGACGCACCATATCTAACCGACCCGTACCTCAACCTCAGCGCTCAGTATCAGCCAATCACCGTCCCTCACTACGAGGAGCTGTACGATGGCGAGATAATACGGCTGAAAGCCAACTCCGGTTTCTATCTAAAGGTGATCCACACTCCGGGTCATACCCCGGGATCGGTGACATACTACTCGCCGGAAGAGTCGGCAGCCTTCGTCGGTGACCTCCTTTATCAGCATGGTCCCGGGCTGACCAACTTCCCCGGGGGAAATCCCAGCGAGCTGGAAAAATCGATTGTCAGCAAGATATTAACCCTCCCGGATGACACAGTCCTCCTCTCCGGACACTCATCACCTATAACGGTAGCAAGCGAGCGACAGATGCTGTTATGACCACCTATTTGGTGGCCATAACAGAAGTATCAGCAAAATTATCTCACCCTTCTGTAACTCACCAGATACTTCCAGTCTTCCGGTGGTGCCGGTGCGCCGCTCTCCTTGGAGAAATCTCCGTCATGCCCATAAAACTTTTCCGTCTCATGAAACTGGCATATCCCAATCCCGCAGTCCAGAACCGATGCCGGGCTCTTAGGCTTATAGTAGAAATGAACGGTGTCCCCTTCAACCAAAACTCTCCACGGCTGGGAATTGGTTGAGGATGGTGCTATTCTGAGCATCTCTAGCGCTTCCCTGAACTTATTGTCATCCGGGACAGCGGTATTAAAATTCTCATAGAAGAAAAGATCGTTAAATGGCTTACGGTTCTTGCTCCCCAGAGTAAGGCGCGTAAGCTTCTCTTTTATAGACGGTTTCTCAGCGGTGCCAACCGGACATATCACTTTCAGCTCCTCGCCCTCCGGCAATTCCAACCCGCGGTCAAAATCCGAGCCCTTGAAAGTGGCAGCGATCCAGCATGTGCCCAATCCCATCTGCCACGCCTTAAGCACCAACTGCTCAAAGCGATAACCGGCACTCAGAGCCGATGCCTCATCGTCACCTATGCCCAGCAGAAAAAAATCCTCCGCACCTCTTATCATTCCGTAAGTGCTTGGCTTATATCCACCTTTGAGGTCAAACTTCTTCAGCCTTATGGTCACATTGCCCCCAAAAGGGGAACCCGACCGCTCGATAGCCTTTTCAAGCTCAGAATACTGCTTCTTACTGAGTCCCAAACCGTCGAAAGTTCTCACCGACCGGCGCTCCTTCATCGCTTCTATAATATTCATATCGTTTGCTTAAGTTATTGATTCCTCCTATCTAACAACC
>JAIDQW010000149.1 GCA_029062075.1 Paramuribaculum sp. | reverse complement strand
GCTAAAGGTGTATCAAAAACTCTAAAGCTTAAAGCATTCGCAAAAGATGAGCATTGTAACGGCACCGGAGCTAAAGATGGTAATTCTTTCCACACCTGCCCTACTTGTAATGGTACCGGCACTGTTCTTCGTGCCCAGCAAACAATATTCGGAATGTCTCAGAGTTCTGCTGTGTGCCCGGAGTGTAACGGCGAAGGAAAGATTATTACCGAAAAATGCCACTATTGCAACGGCTCCGGTGTTGAGCATAAGGAACAGACAGTGTCATTCAACATACCGGCAGGAGTTAGTGATGGAATGGTTCTCACTGTGAAAGGTAAAGGTAATGCGCCAATGCATGGAGGTGTAAACGGTGACTTGCTCGTAGTAATTGAGGAAATAAAACACCCAGAACTCATAAGAGACGGAAACGATGTAATTTACAACCTAATGCTTGATTTCCCGACAGCAGCTCTGGGTGGCTCTGCAGAAGTTCCGACTATTGGAGGAAGGGCACGTCTGAAAATAGCTCCCGGAACACAACCTGGAAAAATCTTGCGTTTGCGCGGTAAAGGACTCCCCTCTACTGATGGTTCCGGTACAGGTGATGAGCTTATCAATGTTATGGTTTATGTACCTGAAAACCTTACAGATGATGAGAAAAAAGCTATAGAGGAACTTAAAGACAAACCGAACATGACACCTACTGACAGCGTGAAAAACCGCATATACAGTAAACTTCGTCATATATTCGATTAATCCTCCCCATAATAATATAGAAAAAATGGTGCGCTGACATGGAGCGCACCATTTTTTTTTGCGTATCTGAAAGATCTATAAATCACTTATATACAAAAAATCGGGCGACGGAAATAATCCATCGCCCGATATTAATTTCTAAAGAACTATTAGCCCTGGTTTACAATACGGAATTTAACAGGTACTGTAAAGTAACAGTTAACTGAATGTCCGTTCATCTTGCCGGGGATAAATTTCGGCAGGCTCTTTACAACTCGCAAAGCTTCCTTGTCTAGTGCCGGGTCAATAGGCTTCAATACTTTCGCATCACCGACAGTACCGTCTTTCTTAACAACGAAACGTACACGAACTGTGCCCTGCACACCGTTATCAAGTGCTGTCTGAGGATAATTCATGTGATCTGAGAGCCATTTGAGAAGTGCTGCGTCACCACCGGGGAAGGCAGCGTTCTGCTCAACTGCATCAAACACATAGTTATCATCATGTTCAGGTTTCTTCTCTTCAACAACCACTACATCTTTGTGCTCCTGAGCATTGATGATGTCGTCAACACCACGGTCCTCATTAACAGCACCGATAGCGCGGTCATCTTCCTTCATTTCATCCTGGCTCTTGATTTCCTCAGCCTGATCGTCAGGCACGATAGCAATCTCAGCGGATTTAACGGTATTGAGAAGGTCCTCCTTGATAACTTCAGGCTGCTGCTCCTCGATGCGCTGCTGCTCTTCTTCTGGCTCGGGTTCCGGTTCCTCAGCGGTAACAAGTTCAGCAAGAACCTGCTCACCGGTATCTTCGGGACGAGCCTCAGCTGCCTTGATAACTGTGTTTACAAGGAATGCGAGTGCAGCTACGATAGCGAGCACAATGATAATAACTATCATTGCTTTATTGTGGCGGGCATTGGATTCCTGGCGCATTTTATAGGCACCATACTCCTTATTTTTGCCTTCGAAAATTAGGTCGCGCCACTCTTTTGATGAAAGATCTACATCTTTTGCCATTTTTTCTAAGCTTTTAAAGTTAATATATATCTTACATCAAATAATCACCTGTTTGCACGATTATAACCGTCAATCATAAGCGAGTCAGTGCGATTCATGTTATCGATCTGATAGCGTGAGATATGATTGATCTGCATTTCGTCAAGTGCGCTTATAAGACTTTCCCAAGATGCCTGGGGAGTAGCCTTGATGACCACGATAGGACGAGTGAGAGTAGAGTCATTTCTGTACTCTTTGGCTCTTGCCTGATAGATGCTGTCATTGAGATCCTTATTGGGGTGTAGTTCTTTATTACGCCACTGTTCCTTAAGAACATCAATTTTTGCAAGTACCTGCTTGTTGCGGTCATGGAGAATTTTGCGGATACCACGCTGAACAGTTCCATCGTTACCAACAAATGTCTCTTTCTTAATGTTAGAGGCACCTGTGATGGTATCAATCTGAGCCTGTCCCTCGTAATAATAAACGATGTTGAGGGGTTTACCTTCTTCATCTTTCTTGATATCGCCGTTTTCATTGCGTTCGGTATCAACGATGAGGGTAATCGCTTCTGATTCTTTAGCTTTGCTCATATCCTGCTGCTCAAGCTTCTCATTGGTAGGAAGTGAAATCTGCAGGGTCTGAGATTTAATCATTGTGGTACAAAGCATAAAGAACGTAATCAGAAGCATGTTCATGTCAACCATAGGAGTAAAGTCCACATGGATAGACATTTTCTTCTGGGCGCCTTTTTTCTTCTTGCCACCCTTGTCTGATTGTTCTATCTGTGCCATAATGATTTAATCTTGCTCAGTTTTAAGTGCTGTCATCAAGCTGAAGCGGTTCATCTTGAGTGTCTGAAGGTTGTCGAGTACATTGTGAACTCTTTCATAAGGAGTGCCGTGATCGGCTTTCACTGCTATACCTTCGCCTTTCTTCATCATTGCCTGGAGGTTGTCGTTTGAGCTTGAGTAGATAGCGCGCATCCAGATCTGGAATTCGTTGGGCTTGGTGAGGTCGCGGTTTCCGTCGAGAGGAATACCTACGTCTGCACGGCTCATATCTGAAATGACTTTATCCTGCTCTGTCTGTGACAATCTCAAGAATTCAGGCAAAGCTCTGAAGGGTACTCCAAACATATTGATTTTGGAGAATACCGCAACGTCCTGTTCGGTGAGATTCACGGGATTGCTCGGGTGAAGGCTATTATATTCCGATACTGCATTTTTGAGAATTTCAGCTCTGATGGCTTCTGAGCCCCAGGTGTCCTTATTCTCAGCTTCTGCATCACCGGTAATAGACATGAACACTTTACCTTCGGGTGAAATAAGGATTGTAGCAACGTTTGCCACAGGCACCTTAACCTCAGAAACAGATGACGGAGTAATAACTGTCACTGGTTCCTTCTGAAGGAAAGTTGACGTCAACATGAAGAAAGTAAGCAAAAGAACAGTCACGTCACTCATCGCAGTCATGTCGATGAGGGTACTCTTTCTTTTAATTTTTACTTTTCCCATATTACTGTTTTGTTATTTATTATAGGTGTAATATGAGATTAGTGAGTTGCAGCGAATGTCTGCACGATTGAGAAACCGATTTCGTCGATAGCGTAAGTGAGGTTATCGATTTTGTTGGTGTAGTAGTTGTAAGAAATTACAGCGAATGCACCGGTCGCGATACCGAAAGCTGTGTTGATAAGAGCCTCTGAAATACCGGTTGAAAGTTCGGTTGAGTCAGGAGCACCGCTCTGTGCGAGAGCCTGGAATGATTTGATCATACCCATCACAGTACCGAGAAGACCAACGAGAGTACCGAGAGTTGTCATTGTAGCAACGATGGGGAGGTTCTGCTGAAGCTGGGGCATCTCAAGTGCGGTAGCTTCTTCAACTTCTTTCTGAAGAGTAGCAACTTTCTGCTCTTTAGTAAGAGTTGTGTTCATATCCATTTCCTGATAACGGATAAGAGCTGCTTTTACAACTGCTGCTACACTACCCTGCTGGGTCTGGCAAAGTTTTTTAGCACCTTCGATATCGTTCTTGATGAGGCAAGCTTTAACACCGGCAACGAATTTGGTGATATTGCCTTTACCTTTTGCTTTGCTCATTGCGATGTAACGCTCAACAGAAAGAACGATTACAGTGAGGAAGAGGGTCTGAAGAATAGGCACGATAAAACCACCTTTGTAGATTGTGCCCCAGAGATCGATGGGGTGACCTTCTTCAAAGTGAGATTCGTGACCGAACCAGAAGATAAAGAGACATACAGCAACAACGAAGCATGCGATAATAACAAAAAACGCGTTTTTGATACCGCCTACATTGCTACCTTCTTTAGCAGCGGGCTTTTTAGCCGCAGGCTGAATGGGCTTTTGAGCTTCCATAATAGATAATTACTAAATTGTTTGTTAAGGTTATTATTTAAGTTATTTGGTTCATGGTTCTTGTAGGTGCTCCTCGTAAGCCGCGTTTTCGACTCTTCCGTGGTATCGATTCTCGGTTACACTAAGGATTCCCTTGGGAAACATTATCGCAAAAGTAGTACTTAGTTTTTAACTGGCAAATTTTTTAGGATTTATTTTTATTTAGATTGCAGAATACTTCTCATATATTAATATATGTGATGTTTTTACTTGAATTTAACTAAATATTGAATAACTTTGCGCTGTTAAAATGTATCCAATCTTACAGAACCATTACTATGGATAAATCCATAACTGTCGGGCGAGGGCTCGATCTCAACATCAAGGGTGCAGCGGAATGGAGCGACCCTAAGGTAGTTCAGCCTACCGTTATAGCGGTAATTCCGGATGATTTTCCCGGCTTTTTACCAAAACTTGAGGTAAAGGAGGGCGATATAGTTGAAGCAGGTGCACCTATCATGCACGATAAAAGTCATGAAGATGTAAAACTAACCGCTCCCGTCGCTGGTACAGTTTCGGCTGTCATAAGAGGGGAAAGACGCAAGATTGAACGGGTCGAAATCACTCCTGACGGCAATGAGGAAAAAAAATTCAATGTCGGTTCATCTGCCGAGTCGGTTCTGGCTGCACTAAAGGATAGCGGACTTTGGGCGGAAATGCGTCAGCGTCCCTATGATATTGTGCCTTTGCCAGACGCCAGCCCCAGAGACATCTTCGTAACTGCATTCGATTCATCACCTCTCGCACCTGATATAAATGAGGTTGTAAAAAACAAGCAGGCTGAGATTGACGCGGGCATAAAAGCTCTTGCTTTGCTGACCACCGGTAAGGTGTTTGTGTGCACTAAGTCTGATGCTTCATTCAAGGTGCCTAAGGAATGTGAGCATTATATTGTGACAGGTCCTCATCCCTCCGGTAATCCCGGAGTGCAGGCATCTCTAATATCACCGATAAATAAAGGTGAGACTGTCTGGACTCTGTCTATTCTAACTGTAGTAAGAATAGGTGAACTCTGTTTGACCGGATACCGCGATTATTCTACGGTCGTTGCTGTCACGGGGCCGGAAACGATCAATCCCTACTATGCGTCAACCGTTCAGGGAGCGGCAGTAAAGCCCCTTCTTGAAAACCACCTTCCCCATGACGGAAAACATCTTCGCATAATTTCCGGCAACATACTCACCGGCATCAAGATTGATTTGAACGGATTTCTGAGATTCCCCTATACTCAGCTCACCATTATGGCTGAGGGTGATGATGTTGATGAATTCATGGGATGGGCATCTTTAAGTCCATCAAAAATGAGTGTGAGCCGATCTTTTCCGTTACGGATTTTCAAAAAGAAATTTTCTCCGGATGCCAGAATACTTGGCGGTCACAGAGCGATGATTATGAGCGGAGTATATGATAAAGTCATGCCGATGGATATAATGACCGAGTATCTGCTCAAGGCAATCGGGGCTAGAGATATTGAAATGATGGAGAAGCTCGGAATCTATGAGGTTGCACCGGAAGATTTTGCTCTATGCGAATATGTTGACCCCTCAAAAACAGAAATTCAAAAAACAGTTAGAGAGGGGCTTGACTGGCTCCGA
>JAIDQW010000148.1 GCA_029062075.1 Paramuribaculum sp. | reverse complement strand
ACACCCGCCCTCATGTTAACAGGGTCGAAATCATACAGATCGGCAGTGCCTACCGCGCTGCCGGTGCTGTTTTCAGCTACCACCAGACGCAACTGGCGAGCACTGAATATATCCGCGTCATAATTGGCTATATACTCCTCCAGCAGCTTGAGCGAAAAAGGAGCGGTGGCACAACCCACGTTCCATAACCTGGTATCGTTTTCCCATAAATACAGTAATTCCGCATCTGCCGGCTCAAGAGCCCGCAGACACACCTTGTCGTCGCGCAATAACGGTTCCATTTTTTAACTGTTGAATGAATCGCTGAAAAGAGTTCGCTGCAATATCGACCTGCCGAGAGTCAGCTCATCGGTATATTCTATCTCGTTGCCAACAGCCATGCCGCGGGCAAGCTGAGTTATTTTCAAACCCGGAATTCCACCCAATTTGCGGAAAATATAGAAATTGGTGGTATCCCCCTCCATAGTGGCGGCAAGAGCGAGAATCACCTCCCTGATGCCTCCCGATTTAACCCGTTCCACAAGGCTGTTTATCTCCAGCTGATCAGGGCCTATTCCGTCCATAGGAGAAATCACTCCTCCGAGCACATGATACACCCCCGAGTACTGACCGGTATTCTCGATGCTCATCACATCGCGCACATTCTCAACAACGCACACGCAGCTATGGTCGCGGCGGTCATTGCCGCACACCTCGCACACCTCGCTTTCGGATATATTGTGGCAGACACCGCAATAGCGGATATTACGCCTGAGATTGATTATCGATTCACCGAGGGCAACACCCTCGCTCTCATCCCTCCGAAGAATATGAAGGGCAAGCCGAAGAGCGGTTTTACGACCCACTCCGGGCAGACGCGACAATTCTCTCACCGCGCTTTCAAGAAGACCTGATGCGTACTCCTGCTCCATTTTAGATTATTTGTTATGCAAATTTACTCCTTTTTATCCGTTAGATGACCCTTCGGCACAAAATACCACATCTTTTTTTATTACTTTTGCAGAGTATTTTTCAAATACCGCAACACAGACATGGAAATTATCAGAACAGTCGCCGAACTTGAGCAGAAAACCCAGCAGCTCCGTCGGCAGGGACTATCCATAGGAGTGTCTCTTAGACACATCT
>JAIDQW010000147.1 GCA_029062075.1 Paramuribaculum sp. | reverse complement strand
CCCCAATCGTGTCCCTGTGCCGTATGCTGAACTCCCTTAACACCGACTTGGAGAACTCCAAAAACGCCCTGACAGCCTCCTTAAGCTTCTCATGCAACATGTCGAGCATAGCCTTAAGCCTTGCGAGAAGGTCGTTCTTCTCGCTTTCAAGCCTCTCTATCCTCATGGCGGTAGCACTTTCAAGACTGCGGTATTCCTTAGAAAGAGCGTCATACTTTGACTGAAGAGAAGAAGTGAGGGTCAGGGCGCGTTCCTCCGCAAGCCTCGGTATCTGCGCCACCAGCTCCTCCATTTCCTTCACCCTCCGGATTATCTGCCGGGTCAGAGGAACAAGAAAAAGTAACACAAACCGCGAGAGAAAAAAGAAAGATATAAAAACTCCGTTTAGAATAAATTACTTACCTTTCCGCACCCACGCCAAGCATGAGAATAAAACAGCTGCTTTCATAGCCTGTCCCCTACAGTTATCAATAGACTACAGAAGGGGCATTATGCTGTGCCGGCAAGGATGATGACCGGATATCAGATTCTTCAGATTGCTGAGATGAAAATTACACTTGCATCATTATTAAAGATATATTATTAACTTTGCTCAGTTATTTATTCCGAATGGTTATCTCTAACATAACAAACAAGAACGATAAATATGCAACTTAGAATTCTTATCACGGCAATTGCTGCAATTGGAGGTATGCTTGCCAGTGCTCAGACTCTTGAAAAAATGAATTGGTTCAACGAACCTGAGGATTGGAAAATCATTGGCGACAAGCTTACTATGACAGTTACTCCGAACAGCGACTACTGGAGAATATCGCACTACGGCTTCACAGTTGATGACGCTCCATTTTACTATACGGAGTATGGCGGTGAGTTCGAGGCAAAGATCAAGGTGACCGGCGATTACAAGGTGCGTTTCGACCAGGCAGGAATGATGATACGAATTGACCATGAGAATTACATAAAGTGCGGAATAGAATTTGTAGAAGGCAAATACAATCTGAGCACTGTGGTCACACACCACACTTCCGACTGGAGCGTGATTGAGCTTGACAGACCGATAGAGGCATTATGGCTTAAAGCTGTCCGCCGCCTCGATGCCATAGAGATTTTCTACTCCTTAGACGGGAAGGAATATCACATGATGCGTAACGCATGGATGGAGGCTAACCGACCGGTGAAAATCGGCATGTTTGCCGCGAGCCCTGATGGAGAAGGCTTCAAAGCTTCCTTCTCCGATTTCAAAGTGACCCATCTGCCCGATAAGGTACGAACGGACTGGTTACTCAAAAATGCAGAATAAATCCAATAGACCCTGCCGGGGAAAATTCCTTAAGGCAGTGTCTATTACATTACTTTTATGAGTTTTACAAGCACAGTTGAGTCATTTAGAAACAAATTGAGGAGTATTACATCCATGCCGACATTCCCGGTGCTCCTGGCACTGTCTGCTTCTCACATGCTAAACGATCTGCTTCAGTCGGTGGTAACAGCCGTGTATCCAATGCTCAAGGAAGATCTCGATCTTGATTTTGCCCAGATTGGCATAATCACTCTTGTATATCAGATTGCTGCATCAATATTTCAACCGGTTGTCGGTTTTGCATTCGACAAGCGACCTTTTGCCTATTCCTTGCCGGCAGGCATGATTTCTACCTCGGCGGGCATCGCCCTTTTTGCCTACTGTAATAGTCTGCCGGGAATACTGTTAGCGGTATTCCTTATCGGAATCGGCTCAGCCACACTTCATCCGGAATCCTCACGCATCACATCACTTGCGGGTCGTGAACGACGTGGATTTGCCCAGTCTGTCTTCCAGGTCGGAGGCAATTTCGGCGGGTCCATAGGACCTCTTGCAGTGGCACTTATAGTTACGCCTTATAATCGTCACTATGTGCTCTGGTTCCTGATTTTCTCTACAATTGCTTTCGCAGCCATGCGCCCGATCGTGAAATGGTATAGGAATTACCTGAACGATGTTAAATTACATCCGGAATCACACCGGAAAAAGTTCTCTCTGCCACTTTCAAAGAAGCGAACCATCTTCATTGTCTGCGTGATAATGGTGCTGATTTTTTCAAAATATGTCTATATGGCATCACTCTCAAGCTATTACACTTTCTACCTCATGGAGAAATTCGGTGTGTCAATGAAGATGTCTCAGATTTATCTATTTATATTTGTGGTTTCTACAGCCGCCGGCACTCTGGTTGGAGGTCCGATAGGTGATAAATACGGGCGTAAACTCGTGATATGGTGCTCAATTCTCGGGTGTGCCCCCTTTTCATTACTGCTCCCCCACGTGTCGCTGCCGCTCACTTCCGTGCTTAGTTTCTGTGCCGGATTTATGCTTTCTTCGGCATTTCCAGCCATTCTGCTATATGCTCAGGAGCTGCTACCCAATAAGCTTGGCATGATATCCGGCTTGTTCTTTGGCTTTGCA
>JAIDQW010000146.1 GCA_029062075.1 Paramuribaculum sp. | reverse complement strand
AGATTGAACCGGTAAAATAAAACCCGCTATGATTAAGCTTGATAATATTTCGTATCGGTATAGAGCTGGATTGGAAGCTCTCAGTGGAGTTTCAGCACAAATACCGGAAGGAATCCATTTATTGTTAGGGGAGAACGGTGCCGGAAAAACGACATTGCTACATGTGATCTCCGGACTACTCTTCTCTAATAGTGGCTCATGCCGCATTGACGGTATTGATATGAAGGAAAGATTACCGGAAGGATTGGCTAAAGTGTTCTTTTTGGCAGATAATGTTGATTTCCCTCAATATACTATTAATAAATTTGCATCTGTTCACTCTCCGTTTTATTCCAAATTCAATAGAGAACTGTTTGAAGAGAATCTTAGAGAATTTGGACTTACCGGCAATGAAAAGTTTAGATCGCTTTCATTAGGCAATAAACGGAAATCACTCCTCGCTTACTCTCTTGCTTTATGCACCGAAGTCCTGCTTCTTGATGAACCGGCTAACGGACTTGACATTGGCTCTAAACAGATTTTGAGACGCATGATAGCGAGATGTGCCGGAAACTTTGGTACTGTTATAATATCAACACACACTGTTAATGATTTGGAATACCTTTTTGACGGTGTTTTAATGCTGAAGAGAGGTAAGCTTATCCTTTCTGAGTCAATGTGTGATATCCAGCGCTCTATGAATTTTGTAACAGCGTCAATTCCTCCTGTAGAGTCTGTTTTCTGTATTCCGAATCTCGGAAGTTTCCGATGCATAGTACCTTCAGATGAAACAGTTGAGTCTGAAATAGACCTTGTACTTCTATATCTCGCTATGCAGAGCAAGGAATCAGATAAAGTATTGAACCTCTTAAATTCACAAGAAAAATGATAGATTATTCAAACAAATTTTCAATTAGTAGAGCTATTGCTTACGGTAAGCTTTTTTCTCCTTGGATTCAGAGGCAAATACTGTTTTATCCGCTAATTTCTACGTTCATATCCGTCCTTTCGGTTTCTCTCGGATTAATACCATACGGAATGGTATTTATAGCACTCCTATCTTTCATTCCTGCTCTTATGATTTACTTCGGTTCTCTGATATTCGGAGTTCACACAAATATGTATATCGAAACGCTTGTGCCGGCAACATGGGTCGAAAAGGCTACTTTCACAGTGGTGTATTCACTTATCGTTCTCCCAATATTAGTTGTAGTGCCTGCACAAATCGTTCTATGGATTGCAGAGAGAATCCCGGCAGTAGCCGAGGGCAATTCCTGGTTGGAAGTTAAGCAACTTAGCACTGCTTTTTCATCCGGCTTATTGTGGAATATTATGCAATCGCTTATTCCGGCAGCTGTTTGTCTGCTGGCACTGGTTGTCTATTCTACACGAAGGATACTTATGGCTGTAGTTTGGTCAATTGTATCTCTAATTGGAATTTCTATTATTGGAGGTGTCATAGGGTTCATGTCAGCCATACAACTTGCTAAGGATGACGTGGATACTATCAAAAATGCCACTCCCGAAAAAATAATAGATGACCTCGCAGCAAATATGCAGCCGTCATTCTTAATATTGGGTATTATCGGAAGTATTATCGTTCTCATGATTGTCTTTCTGATATACAGAAAATTCAAGTTACGTCAGATTTAATTATGAATTTCAAATCAGACAGACCAATATACAGGCAGATTGTAGATTACTGTTTTAACTGTATTCTATCTGATGCATGGAAAGCAGGGGAGAGAGTGCCAAGTGTCCGTGAGCTCGCCCTTTCAATGAGTGTGAATACTCATACGGTCTTGAAAGCGTATGAATACTTGCAAAATCATTATATTATAGAATCGCGTCGAGGTATGGGGTTTTATTTATGTGCCGATGCGCGTGAGAAGGTCAATTTTACAAGAAGAGAAGATTTTTTTGAAAGTGTGGTTCCCGATTTGTTTCAGCAGATGAGTCTCCTCGGCATTTCTCTTGAAGAGCTGATTGATGCTTATAAAGAGAGTAAAAGTTAAACCGGTACAACCATCATGGGAATATCAGCTCTGAAAAGGAGCCTGTGAGCGAGCCCTGGATTGAAAAGCCTTGAAAAGATGTTTCTTTTTTTGTTTGGTATAACAATCAAGTCTATTCTGTCATCACTGAGTATCCGGATAAACTCATCCTCTACATTTTTTATTGATATTTCCTCAATATCGAAACTATTGTGAGAATAATGGTTTCTACAGTATTGTAATAGAGCATTGAATGGAGCGGAAATATTTCCGCTCTGTTTTTTTGAAGGAATATTAATAAGAGTCACATGAAGAGATTCCGGTTTTAGAGTGCGTTCAAGCTGGTCAAGAGCGAGAAGATCCTCCTGATCGAGAGTACAGAAAAATAAAACCCGATGAATATCACCGATTTCTGTGAGATTACTATCTGCCGGAACAGTGAAAACAGGATATCGACATGTGTCAAGCACCTCAGCTGTTACACTCCCTACAAGGTCACGCTCTTTAGTATCCGCGCCTCTTGTACCCATGACTATTAGTTCAGGCTTTGCTTGCTTTGAGATAGTATTAATCACTTCCTCCGGAATACCTTCTCTAACTTCATAAGTGAATCTAACTGCTGGGATATTTCCTTTTTTGATTCCGAGACGCAATTCATCACAGAATTTATTCATTTCGGAATGAGCTCCTTTTTCCAATTCAGCAAGCATTTCAGAATCGGCAAGTTCGTAGTTAAGGCTATCACTGAGCTGCAAGGTGCTTGAAACTGCCGGATTTACAAAGGTGTGAAGAAGAGTGATTTCGGCTTTAAGAGTTATTGCAAAGTGAAAAGCCAGATTACAGGCATGAATGGAATGGGAGGAAAAATCTACTGGAACAAGAATATTTCGGTTTTTTGAAGACTCTGATTCAGTGGAAACAGGTAAGAATATTTCAGCGTTCTCAATAAGTCGGAGTGCCGTAGGGAGATCATTTTCACGGATTCTTACTCTAATTCCTGATGCTACTACTGGCTGTGTAAGATTAACGTTCTGCAAGGAAACTTCAATCCCTTCACCTTCAAGCATGCTTTTAAGAGCGATAGCGCGGTCGTATGTATGAATTGCTACCGTTATTAGCCTGTCTTCCATTCAAGCCGATTTTAATATAAAAAGAGAGGGAGAATGAGATATTGTCTGCTTTTCTGGTACTAATTATTCTTTATTCTGTTCTTTCAGAATCTCTACAGCCATATCATATATGGTAGTGTCATCAAGAACAACTATTCCTCCATCAGGTCCGGGCTCAATGTGAACGCCACAATTTTTACCAAATTCGTAGTTGCTTCCGCCAAAATAGTTACGTACGGTCTGAACGGTTATATTGAGCTTATCTGCAATCTGATGTGTAGCTCCGTCAGGCAAACTGTCTTTAAGGCGACGGAGTTCGTTGAAAGAAATAGTCTTAGCCATGATACAATATTTTAAGGGGTTAATTTTATCATTTCTTTTGTTTGACGTAAATTTATACCAATATATTTATGTGACCAAATAAAAAAGTAAAAACTGAAGTATGTTTTACAACATAAAAAATTCAAATGCGTTCAACATCACTTGATTTTATCCATGCCCTATGTGTATTGTCAACCTGAACATCAAACCAT
>JAIDQW010000145.1 GCA_029062075.1 Paramuribaculum sp. | reverse complement strand
ATGCAGAAGCGGGAGAATACGGTTGAGAGGATTTCGCCCGTGGTGATGGCACCGGTTATGGCTCCGAGGTGGTGGTTGACTTGTCGTAAATCCTGGGCGATGAAGTCGCCTGAGAGTCCGTTTTCAAGTCCGGCAATCACGGCGTCAAGAGATTCAGCTGCCATACGCAATGACTCATAGTGTCTCGCATTCGTCACAATCAGTGCTGCCTCCTCAGGCATTCCTTTTCGCGCTTCTTCCACCAGGAGTTCTTTCAAATCTTCTACTCCCCTGTTTTCCTTAGCTGATATGAGCAGTTCTATTTTCAATCCGTCCGGTATTCCACAATCAAGCAGTTCGCTCTTATTCATCACTCCTATAAGTCGGGCATCTGGATTCATGGTCTTTTCTATTTCCGCCCGTTGAGCAGCAACCTGAGCCACATATTTTATATCGCAGCCAGATAATTTTTCCCCGTCAACAAGCCAAATCACCGTTGCGGCGTTGGCTATTTTCTCTTTCGCTCTGTCAATGCCAAGCTGCTCTATTGTGTCCTCTGTTTGTCTAAGCCCGGCTGTATCTATCAATCGGAATCTCACCCCGTCAATATCAATCGTCTCTTCAATAGTATCGCGGGTTGTTCCGCTGATGGGACTTACAAGTGCCCTATCTTCAGCGAGCAGAGTGTTCAGAAGCGTTGATTTTCCGGCATTAGGATTACCCACAATAGCCACAGGCACACCATTTTTTATCGCACTCCCCTTTTTGAATGAATCCACAAGAGACCTAACCGTTTCTCTTACCTGCATTGCTGTGTCAAGCAGTGTGCCGCGAGATGCAAATTCCACATCCTCTTCCGAAAAGTCCAGTTCAAGCTCAAGGAGCGATGCCAAATCAAGTAATTTGCTTCTAAGGTCTTCCAACCGTCGGGAGTAGTCACCCTTCATTTGCCTCACGGCAATAGCATGAGCTGCCTTTGATTCTGATGCTATCATATCAGCAACCGCCTCAGCAGAAGCCAAGTCAAGATTACCGTTTGCAAATGCCCGTTTGGTAAATTCTCCAGGTTCAGCTATTCTGCAACCCACTGCCACAAGGCTGTTTATCAACTGATGCTGAATGTAGCGTGACCCATGAATACTTATCTCTACGGTATTTTCTCCCGTGTAGGATTTTGGACCAAGAAAAACTGTCGCCACTCCACTATCAAGAATATTCCCCTCAGCATCAAGAATATCTCCATAGTGCGCGGTATGAGTTTTTGCCGAACTCAAAGGTTTGCCACACCATATCTTATCTACAATCTCAATCGCTTTGTCACCGCTCACTCGCGCAACAGCTATGCCACCCATCCCCGGAGGAGTTGAAATGGCACATATCGGTTTGTCCGACAGCAGGTTTTCAATACTCATAGCTTATTATTTGAATGTGCTCCAGGAGTGAAAATCATTCTGTGCCTCTACAATCGCCTCGATGCTATCCGGTAGAGCGCTGAAAAAATCATGCCCGGTAATAGCCTCTACTTCATCAATACTCATTGCTGCTTTCTGCATTCCTCCCGGCACACTTCCGTTTGGCATAATAAAGCCTATACCCTTCATGGAATTAGGTGCCAGAATTACCTTGAAAAACCTTTCCGGGACCGCCACTTTCGTGTCTCCTATGTATTCTGTTATTTTATCCGTGAGCACCGGACCGCACACAATCACTATGCTGCTGTCAGCCACAGCCCACTGGCGGCACTTTTCCTCAAGGCTCTTCCATGCGCCCGTATTAAGCGACTTTGCCTGAGGGCATATATTTGTCATGAAAAAGGTATTTCTCATCACCTCCTCATTCCATTTCATATCACCGGCAGGAGCCATGTGGCCACGATCGTAGCCCGAATAACTGTAATCCCAGTTCTCAGCACTCCCGGCTACATCGGGATCAGAAGAGAACTTGTTATAACGGGGAGTTGAGCCGGTGGTTTCCTCAGCCGTCAGCTCCCAAGAGACCCAGTTCGGAACATGCAGCTCCGGATTAAACCCTACTGTAAACCCCTTATAATCTATCAACCTGTTCACCTGCACCGGATTGCATTCAACAACCATTAGTTCCTCACCGGGAGTCAACACCTTATTTTTTCCCCCTTCAAGCTCATGAGCCTCTATAGCACACTGAATTACCATGACAGCCAATACCGCTACAACGACTATTCCTGCCATATTTCTTTTCATTATATTGCTACGTCTTTTCACCATTATTCCATATTTTTGAAACGCAAAGATACAAAAAACAAAACTTTTTCACTGACATCACCGTTATACTTTCGTTCAACTATTGTTTATGAAAGGGATTAGAAATTTATTACTGCTTATTATTGCCGCGTCTGTCCCTCCGGGTTCTTATGCCCGGGGGGTAGCGTCTGTTATAGATTCACTTAAAACCAAGACTAAAGTTGAGGTCTCGGCTAAATTCACAGTGTCTATGCCCCAGCTTGCAGAAGATATTGTTTACTCTATTAACATCACGTCTCTCCCCACTACAGACCCCGTACTC
>JAIDQW010000144.1 GCA_029062075.1 Paramuribaculum sp. | reverse complement strand
GTTGCAGCCCCTGCGGTCGCTCCAAATATCACTGGAAATATCTTCTCCAATTACAATAACGCGCAGCCGGGAATGCCACTTACCGAATCCTTTGACGTGGATGTCAACATTGAGCGTACGGCTTCTGAGGATGATCCTGTTATCCGCAAGGATGAAACGGTTGATGTGCACCTGTTTTTGACAAGAGTAGCCTGCAAGGCTTCATTCAATGTCAATGTATCTCAGGATTACAAGGCTAAAGGTGTCAGTATTACCGGCATCCGCCTTGAAAACATCGACCAGTCGCAGTATGTGTTCCCCAGAAACGCTACATATAATACCGGTAAGAATGTATCCCAGCTCCCTGAAATGGATGAGAATGGCTCTTTCAAGGTTACTGACAGATATATAACCTCTTTTGACTCCCCACAAACCAACACGCTGCTGAATTATCCCATAAACCTGCCGGCTGACAGCTATGTTCCGGTACAGGCGGGAGCCAAAGCATCTTTCGGACCGTATTACTTCCCCGAAACCAAGTTTTCCGATGCCACAACCCGATTCAAGGTTTCTGTCAGGTTGTCAGATAGCGATACTTGGCTTACCGCCCGGCCGCTCACCGACAATATCCTTGTAATGCAGAACAATATTCAGGGCATTGCAAGAAACACCCACCTTGTTGTCAATATCGACTTCGATGGCACTGATATAACTTGGAAAGCCATTGTCGCTCCCTATAACACCGTTACACTTGAACCAAGTTTCGGACTTTAAGCCTGTTGAATAATTAATAAACCAAAATTATCTTTCTGAAAAATGAAGAAAGTGTTCAACAAAATATATATTGCAGCAACAATTGTCTTAGCATCATTGATGTCTTCATGCATAGACGATAACATCATCTCAAATGAAGAAATAGGTGAGGGTAATGCCAAGATTGCTGCAACTGTGTCTTTCAAAAACTTCACTCCGGGGCTCACTGACAGTAGAGGCACTGCGGGAGAGGAACTCAATTCGCTGAAAAATCTTTACATCTTCGCCTACAGTGAGGATGGCTCTGAGCTCCTTTACACCACAAACTTCACAAAGGCTCAGCTTAACCCGACCAATACCAACACTCAGAAGCCCGATGGCGCTACCTCGCAGGTTGAGACTCCTACCGAAAGTGCTACATTCAATTTCCCGCTTCCTTACGGTAAATATAAAATTTATGCTGTAGCAAATATCCCGGAGCAATATGTTGCTTATTTCGGAGAAAATCAGGTTCCTAATGAAACTGCCCTCAAATCAATCAGTTTCCCTTGGAACTCAAATGATATTGCCGCAAATGCGGAAATGTTCGGTTGGTTTTCAACCCAGGCATTCACAAGCATGAATATTTCAGGAGAAAATGCTTTTGACGCGCCGGTTGTTACAATCAATAAAAATGGTGTTACCCTTAATGCATGGCTTAGAAGACTGGCATCTAAAGTGACTGTCAGCTTTGATCCGGGTAATCTTAATGAAGGCGTGACTATTTATATTAAATCCGCCACTATTCGCCATATCCCCGTTAATTGTACTCTCGGTGCAACTAACACCC
>JAIDQW010000143.1 GCA_029062075.1 Paramuribaculum sp. | reverse complement strand
GTATCAGCGGATTCTCCCCCACTGTTCTGCCGTTTCCTTCGGTAACAATTCTGACCGGATGATAAACCGGTGTCTGTATAACGACCTTATCGCCCTTGGTGGTAAAGAAATTTACCGCGTATGCGATAGCTCTCACCACTCCCGGCACGAAAGTGAGCTCCTCACGACTCACAGAAAAATTGTGACGCTTCTGTAACCAGTTCTGAATTGAATTCCAATAGGACTCCGGTGTTGAGGCATAGCCATAAACAGGGTGATTGAACCTATCTACAAGTGCTTTCTGAATTTCAGGAGCAGCGGCGAATTCCATATCCGCAATCCATAGCGGAGTTATGTCATCCCTGCCGAAAAGTTCGGTCAATGCATCATATTTCATAGCACCTGTGCCTTTTCTGTCAATCACACGGTCAAAATCGTATTTTCCCATCGGTATCTTTCTGTTTCTTGATTAGTGACAACAAAGTTACACAATTTAATTATATCAGGCAAAAACAGAACATTTCAGGCTGAATTAGAGTAAAATTTTGTAATTTTGCGCCCTTGAAACAGGGCATTAACCAATCATAAACCTTAACCTTTACAATTTTCGCTATGGTATCAATGAGAGAAGCATGCGCAAGATTTGTGTACGGCAAGCCGTTTGACTTCTTTATAACAATCGTTATTCTGATAAACTCTTTTCTGATTGGAGTTCAGACCACTTATACTAACGCTACAATCAACGCAATCCAGACAGTAATACTGTATATCTTCACTTTAGAGGTGATCATGCGCTTTATCGCCGCCGGCAACCTGCGTGATTTTCTGAAAGACGGCTGGAATGTGTTTGACCTGGTTCTTGTGATAATCGGCTGGATACCGGTATCGGGCAGCAGCGGCTCCACCGTAATGGTGCTCCGAGTTCTCAGAGTATTCCGAGTGCTTCGCCTTCTTCGCACCGCCAAAGAAATTAAACTGATAATCGGTGTGCTTCTCCGCTCCATGAAATCGCTGCTTTACAACGGCATACTATTCCTGATATTCATGTATCTCTTCGCAGTTGCGGGTGTGTCAATGTTCCGCTTACCGGACCAGAGGAGTCTGAACAGCGAGCGCCTTGCCAAGTATGAGCAGCTTATGGCTGAGGCCCCTCACTGCCCGGCGAACTCCCCGGACCCTTACGGCAGCCTTGACGAAGCATTTTTCACCCTTTTCAGAGCACTCACCGGTGAGGACTGGACCGATTTGAGATACAACCTTATAACCGCATCCCGCTATGACCTCATCGAGGTGTCGCCCACAGTTGTGACCGCCTTCCATGTG
>JAIDQW010000142.1 GCA_029062075.1 Paramuribaculum sp. | reverse complement strand
GAGGTACAAAGAATAATGACGGAAGAATTGAGGAAATTGTTTCATGGAAAGCTGGTTTTTTGTCTGATTTTGTTGTAATTGCCGATAGAACAGTTTGTTGTGGCTACAATATTTTTTTGCCTGTAGTAGTTTTTGCCGAATGTGGTATCTTTGCGATAAATTTCAATTGCAATATGGCTAATATAATTTGGGTTGATGAGGCAGGCAGTACAAACAGTGTGCTGGCTGATATGTCAAGGCAAGGTGTTGCCTGTGATGGCGATGTTCTGGCGGCTCGTGCTCAGAGTGCCGGTCGTGGTCAGCGTGGCAATAGCTGGGAGAGTGAACCGGGTGCTAATCTCACTTTTTCAATGTTGTTTTCGGGACGGGGTTATGATGTGAGCAGGAATTTTATGGTTAGTGAAGCGGTTGCTCTTGCTGTTGCTGATGTTGTCGCTGAGGAGATATGCGGCAGTGGCGAGAGGGTGTGTGTGAAGTGGCCGAATGATATTTATGTGGGGGACCGGAAGGTATGCGGGATATTGATAGAGAATGTACTGAGCGGTAGGACGGTGGAGCGATGTATTGCAGGCATTGGATTGAATATAAATCAGAAACAGTTTGTTAGCGATGCTCCTAATCCGGTGAGCCTTTTCCAGATTGACGGTAAGGAGAGGAGTGTTGAGGATACGCTTGTGAGATTGACCGGTCGGATTCTTGAATATATGGAGGAGGTTGAATCGCTCCACAGCAGGTATATGAGTCGTTTGTGGCGTAAAGACGGATTTTATCCTTACGATGATAATCTGAGGGGAGAGAGGGTGGAAGCGAGAATAGCCGATGTGCTGCCAGAGGGTCAAATTGTTCTTGAGCTGAGAAACGGAGAATGCCGTGAGTATGCTTTTAAGGAGGTGAGTGCTGTGCTGTAGGTTATTTTTTTGTATTTTTGCGGTATGGAATTCCAGTTGCAGGCAAAATGGGAGGGCAGCAACGCCCGCGCCGGTGAGATAAGAACGGCTCACGGGTTGATAGAGACTCCGGTGTTCATGCCGGTGGGCACAGTCGGTTCTGTAAAGGCTGTTCACCGCCATGAGCTCACAGAGGATGTTAAGGCTCAGATTATTCTGGGCAATACTTATCATCTGTATCTTCGTCCCGGCACAGAGATTCTGCAGAAGGCAGGCGGGTTGCACAAGTTTATGGGCTGGGAGCGTCCCATTCTGACAGACAGCGGAGGCTTTCAGGTTTTTTCTCTGAGCTCAAACCGCAAGCTGAAAGAGGAGGGTGCCTGGTTCAGAAGCCATATTGACGGTTCCAAGCATCTTTTTACTCCTGAGAATGTTGTTGACATAGAGCGCGCTATCGGCGCTGATATTATGATGGCTCTGGATGAATGTCCTCCGGGAGACAGCGATTTTTCATACGCCCGCAAGAGTCTGGGTCTCACTCACCGTTGGCTTGAGCGCGGCTGGAAGAGATATAAGGAGACTGAGGGGCTCTACGGCTACAGTCAGGCTTACTTCCCGATTGTGCAGGGGTGTTCATTCCCGGAGTTGAGAAGAGAGAGCGCTAAGTTTGTGAGCGATCTGGGTGCTGACGGCAATGCTATCGGTGGTCTTGCAGTGGGTGAACCCACCGAGGTGATGTATGAGATGATAGAGGTTGTCAATGAGATTCTTCCGGAGGATAAACCCCGCTATCTTATGGGGGTGGGTACCCCGGCAAATATTCTTGAGGCGATAGACCGCGGAGTAGATATGATGGATTGTGTCATGCCTACACGAAATGCCCGAAACGGTATGCTCTTCACCAGCCGGGGCACTATGAATATGCGCAATAAGAAATGGGCAGACGATTTCTCTGAACTGGATGAGGAGGGAACAAGCTATGTTGACCATGCCTACAGCAAGGCATATCTGCGTCATCTGTTTATCAGTCAGGAGATACTTGCCATGCAGATAGCGAGTGTTCATAATCTTGCATTTTATCTGTGGCTTACCGGTGAGGCACGCCGGCATATTCTTGCAGGTGATTTCGCCTCATGGAAGCGAGAGATGGTAGAGAGGGTTACTAACAGGCTTTGAGATGAGGACTCCGAAAATCCTTGACAGATACATAATAGGCAAATTCTTAGGCACGTATATATTTGCAATAGTGCTGATTCTTGCCATCACGGTGATGTTTGACATCAATGAGAAGCTTGATGCCTTTCTGAAAGCTCCGCTGAAGGCAACTCTGTTTGACTACTTTCTGAACTTCCTACCCTATTTCGCCAATCAGTTCAGCCCGCTGTTCACTTTTATCGCGGTAATATTTTTTACATCCAAGCTTGCAGACAACAGCGAGATAATCGCGATGCTCAGCGCCGGCATGAGTTATCGTAGGCTCCTGGTGCCTTATATGGTGAGCGCAGCTGTTATCGCTGCAGCAACCTTTGTGCTATCAAGCTATATAATTCCCCCGGCAAATGTTAAGCGAATCGCCTATCAGAATACATACGTCAGGAACAAGGCAGTCACATACGGAAGTAATATCCAGCTTCAGGTAGCCCCGGGAGTTATCGCTTATATGAGCCGCTATGACAACATGGCTAAGACGGGCTATCGCTTTTCGTTAGAAACATTTAAGGATAAGAGGCTTGTGAGCAGGCTAACTGCTCAGACCATTCACTACGATACACTGTATAACTGGACTGTGAGGGATTATATGATCCGTGATTTCAAAGGGAGCCGCGAGGTGATTAGCAGAGGTATTCGTCTTGACACAGTGATTCCCATAGAGCCGCGCGATTTCCTTATAGCTGCCAATGACCAGGAGATGCTTTCAAGCCCAGCTCTGAATGAGTATATCAACCGTCAGAAAGAGAGGGGTGTGGCAAACATCAAGAATTTCGAGATAGAATATCACCGCCGCTTTGCTGTGACGGCAGCCGCATTTATCCTTACAGTGATAGGTATGTCGCTGAGCAGCCGCAAGGTCAAAGGGGGCATGGGTATAAATATCGGTATCGGATTGGTGTTGAGTTTCAGCTACATACTGTTTATGACAGTGACATCTACTTTTGCCGTTAGCGGCTACACAAGCCCAATGGTGGCAATGTGGATTCCCAATATCATATACGCCATTATCGCAGTTCTGCTTTATCGCAAGGCTTCAGTCGGGTAAAGCAGTATCCACCGGACTTTTTCTGAATAATCGAAACAGTGCCATTAACGAATACCGTTGTGTGAACCTCGTGATTGAACGGTGTGATTGAAAGTGTTCCGTCGTGTTCGTGTCTGGCAACAGACAATGAGAACGATTTATTCTCAAAAATAATGCAGTGAGCCAAAACCGCCTCACCGGGAGGGAGGTCAGTGCAGGTGTTCATAATCAGACGCGAATGAGCTAACTTTCCGCCTAAGGTTCTCAGTCCCCGATCCGGCTCTCGTTCTTATGAGAGATATGGAATCAAGTGCAACAACCTCGTTGCTATCCGGAGTGTACATGATGTAGCCATACACCATGCTTGCTGCCTTGTGCGGATTAAGGGGCAGACGCAAGCGCTCCCAGCCATTGCCGGATGCCGACGAGGTAACATATTCCTTAGTACCGTCCTTATATTCCACGGTTATAGAAAAAAGAACCGGCCGAATTGCTCCATGGGTTTTACCCGCTAAAGTGAAAATGTCACCGTTCTGCCAGTTTCTGTCATTTACCGTATAAAAAGTGGAAATATTAGCCGGCATATTGGCGGCAAAAACGCGGCTGTGAGGTGCCGTCCACAAATCCACCGAGTCACCCTCCGTGGCATAAATTGATGTCGGTTTAGAGGGAGAGGAGGTAGTTGAATTCAACGCACTCTGCTTCAAATCCTCCTCGGTCATTTCAATAGCACGATCATAAACCTCTACCAGAATGTCCATGTTTCTTCCATACCATTTGAGAGAGGTGTCCACCTGTTCCGGGGTAACATGATTTTTAGCAAATACAGATTGCTTAAGGGCAAGTTTAGTGGAATCTTCAGCGTAAGTTCTGTAATCACTCTCCACTACAGCCTCGGCAATTGAGAGGTCGGCAATTATTCTTGCCATCTTTTCCTTACCCAAAATACCTGAAGGGATTTTGGAGCAAGATACCACCACGATAGCGATTACTACAACGATAGTAAGGAGTGGTCTGCTGATTTTCATTTGGTGACTAAGGTGGAGTGGTCGGTAGTAAGATATTTGCTATAGAAGAGAATGAGGACAATCATTCCAACAGAGATAGCGGCATCGGCAAGGTTGAACACCGGCTGGAAGAAAAGGAAGTTCTTACCACCGATAATAGGCATCCATTGAGGCCAGTCGAAACTGAAGAGCGGGAAGTAGAACATATCAACCACCATGCCATGGAAGAGCGGTGCATATCCTCCTCCTTCCGGGAAGAGCACAGCGACTTCCGGGGGATAGGGATTATTGAAAATGAGTCCGTAGAAAAGGCAGTCAATAATATTGCCAGCAGCTCCTGCAGTTATCAGCGCTATGCACACAATGAATCCGGTGGAAACCCACTCTTTCTGTCTGATCCGGTAAATAATCCAGCCGAGCACCGCCACAGCGACAATACGGAAGAGGGTCAGGAAAAGCTTGCTACCCATCTCCATTCCGAAAGCCATGCCGTTGTTCTGTACAAACACGAGTTGAAACCAGTTGAAAATACGATAGTCCTCACCGAGGTAGAAATGAGTCTTAATCCAGATTTTAATAATCTGGTCAAGAATCACAACGAGCAGAATGACGGCAAGAGCAACGAGACCTTTATGCGATTTCATCGACAGTTATTTGGTGTTCTTCTGATCAATTCCGAGAGTAGCGTGAGGCACCGCACGGAGTCTTTCTTTAGGTATCAACTGCCCGGTAGCGCGGCAAATACCATAGGTTTTGTTTTCAATTCTCACCAGTGCAGCCTGAAGGTGCTGAATGAATTTCTGCTGCCTCTGAGCAAGGCGTCCCGCCTCCTCTTTGCCGAGAGTGCTGGCACCCTCTTCAAGAATCTTGAAAGTGGGTGATGTGTCTGCAACATCGTTGCCATCAGTATTGGTGACATCAGCTTTCAGCAGCTCATAGTCGCGCTTGGCTTTCTCCAGTTTTTCAAGTATGATTTCTTTGAATTCCTGGAGTTCCTCATCTGAATATCTTGTTTTTTTTGTTTCCATCGTAGCTTATACTTTATTGACAGCGACTTTTATCTCGGTGCCGTCAAGGTCAAGAGTCTCCACGCCAGCGAGTGAAGCTACCGGGGCAGATGTCACAGAGTCGGCGAGCACCTGACGCGCGATGTAGTCGGCGTAAGTTTTAACAGCGTTATCCGTTTCAGCATCCGGCTCGAATACGAGTGTGATACGGTCGGTAATGTCAAACCCACGGTTCTTTCGGATATTCTGTATTCTATTGACAATATCTCGTGCAATACCTTCCGCCTTGAGCTCATCTGAAACGGTTACATCAAGCGCAACAGTTACAGAACCTTCGTTAGCAACAAGCCATCCGGGGATATCCTGCGAGATGATTTCCACATCGGCTTTTTCAATAACCGCCGGAGTGCCTTCAACATCCAGAGTAATAGCATCTTCTCTTTCGAGTTCTGCAATCTGGTGCTGAGTCAAAGCCTGCACGGCAGCGGCAACAAGTTTCATTGACTTGCCGAATTTCGGTCCAAGCTTCTTGAAATCAGGTTTAACTTTCTTGACAAGCATACCATCACCGGTGGCATCAACAATTCTCAGCTCCTTGACATTGACCTCGCTGAGGAGCAGCGGCTTGATTTTTTCAAGGTCATCAGCCATCTCATTGTTGAGTGCCGGCACAATAATAGCCTGCAGGGGTTGACGCACCTTGATTGCAGCTTTTCTGCGGAGAGCGAGTACCATGGAGGTGACAGTCTGTGCAAGGTGCATTCTATCTTCCAGCTTCTTGTCAATGAGGGCAGTATCGGCCTCCGGGAATGAAGCAAGGTGAACAGATTTGGCTCCAGGATTAAGGTCTGCAAAAAGTCTGTCGGCATAGAAAGGAGCCACGGGTGCTATAAGCAGTGCCACAGTTCTGAGACAAGTGTAAAGTGTCTGGAATGCACTGAGCTTATCTTCGTTCATCTCACCACCCCAGAATCTTTTACGATTCAGGCGAACATACCAGTTACTGAGATTGTCGCAGACAAAATCATTGATAGCACGTGCAGCCTTGGTGGGTTCATAGTCGTTAAGGTCTGCATCAACTTCGGCAATGAGTGAGTTGAGGAGCGAAAGAATCCAGCGGTCAATTTCGGGACGTTTATCCACCGGCACCTGCTGAGCCTCCGGGTCGAAGCTATCCACATTGGCATACAGAGCGAAGAAAGAGTATGTGTTGTAGAGCGTAGCGAAGAGCTTGCGAGCAACTTCCTGCACTCCTGCTTCGTCAAACTTAAGGTTGTCCCATGGCGAAGAGTTTGCAATCATGTACCATCTGAGCGGGTCGGATCCGAACTTTTCAATAGCTTCAAACGGATTAACGGCATTACCGAGACGCTTTGACATCTTATTCCCATCCTTGTCAAGCACAAGGCCGTTAGAAACCACAGCTTTATATGCCTTGTCACCGAAAATCATGCCGGCAATAGCGTGCAGTGTAAAGAACCATCCGCGGGTCTGATCGACACCTTCGGCAATAAAGTCTGCGGGGAAAAGTTCTCCGTTGTCAAACGCTTCTTTATTTTCGAAGGGATAGTGAATCTGTGCATAAGGCATAGAACCGCTGTCAAACCAAACGTCGATGAGATCAGTTTCGCGCCTCATGGGCTTTCCGGACTTGGAAACGAGCACAATATCGTCAACATACGGACGGTGCAAGTCAATTTTCTCGTAATTAGCCTTCGAGTAATCGCCTGGAACAAATCCTTTGTCACGATACGGATTGCTCTTCATGACACCGGCAGCTACAGCCTTGTCTATCTCGTTGAAAAGCGTTTCCACGGAGTCAATGCAAATTTCCTCAGACGCATCTTCAGTTCTCCAGATAGGCAGCGGTGTGCCCCAGTATCTGCTGCGAGACAGGTTCCAGTCCTGAAGATTTTCAAGCCACTTTCCAAATCTGCCTGTGCCGGTACTTTGTGGTTTCCACTTGATCTGCGTGTTGAGGTCCATAAGCTTCTCGCGTGCCGCGGTAGTGCGGATGAACCAACTGTCAAGGGGGTAGTAAAGCACAGGTTTGTCAGTGCGCCAGCAATGCGGGTAGCTGTGTGTATGCTTCTCGATTTTGAAAACGAGTCCCTGCTGCTTGAGCATCATGCAAATTTCAATGTCAAGCGATTCGGTTTCGGGATTAGCGTTAGGGTTGTATGCGTTTTTGACAAATTTTCCTTGCCAGGGAGTATATGCTTCCACATCAACCATCTTTTCAACAAACGCGGGGTCAAGATCGCTGATGAGGTAGAATTTACCGGTAAGGTCAACCATCGGCCGGATGTTACCGTCCTTGTCGGTGAGATGGAGCGGCGGAATACCGTTTTGCTTTGACACCCTAAGGTCGTCCGCGCCAAATGTTCCGGCAATGTGCACTATACCGGTACCATCGGCTGTGGTAACATAATCACCGGGGATTACTCTGAAAGCTCCTTCTCCGGGATTTACCCATGGGATAAGCTGGCGATATGTGATACCGACAAGGTCCTCACCTTTGACTTTTGCAACAATAGAGTATGGGATAGTCTTGTCACCTTTATTATAAGAATCCAGAGGCAGTTCTGCTCCTTTAGCCCCGAGGACAGAGGAAACGAGTGCCTCAGCCAGTACTACAGTCACAGGATCACCACTGTAGGGGTTGTATGTTCGTGCTATAACGTAATCGATAGCGGGACCAACAGCAAGAGCTGTGTTGCTGGGAAGAGTCCAGGGAGTAGTGGTCCATGCAAGGAAATATGGATTTCCCCAACCGGTCATGTCGGGTGTGGGTGAGGTTACGGGGAACTGTGCAATGCAAGTGGTGTCCTTGACATCGCGATAGCATCCGGGCTGATTGAGCTCGTGTGTGCTCAATCCGGTACCGGCGGCGGGAGAATAAGGCTGAATGGTGTAACCTTTGTAGAGATAATCCTTGTCATAAAGCTGTTTCAGCAACCACCATACGGATTCAATGTAACGGTTGTCGTATGTGATGTAGGGGTCTGTCATATCCACCCAGTAGCCCATAGAGTTAGTGAGAGTTTCCCACTCCTTGGTGTATTTCATGACCTCCGCACGGCAGGCGGCATTGTAATCATCCACTGAAATTTTGTGACCAATGTCCTCTTTAGTGATACCGAGGCTTTTTTCTACGCCAAGTTCCACCGGTAGCCCATGAGTATCCCAACCGGCTTTGCGCTTAACGTGGAAGCCTTTCATGGTTTTGTATCGGCAGAAAATATCTTTGATGGTGCGTGCCATGACATGGTGTATTCCAGGCATACCGTTTGCGGAGGGGGGACCTTCGTAAAACACAAACGAGGGACAACCCTCACGTTCCTTAACGCTCTGCTCAAACAATCCTTGTTTGTTCCATCTGTCAAGCACCTCTTTATTGATATCGGAGAGGTTAAACCTGTTGTATTCAGTGAATTTATGTGACATAGCTATAGCTTTATGGCTTCTTTGCTAAATTAATGTGCAAAGATAGTGGTTTTAACTTGGCTATGCAAATGAAAAAAGAGGAGGGCTGAGACGCGGTGTGCGCTTCAGCCCTCTATGCGGTTTCAATAACCGGAACTTACCGTTTTTATTGCTGAGTTTCGTATGAATAAATATCAACGAGCTTGATGTCAAAAACAAGGTTAGAGAAGGGGGCTATGGAACCGGTTGATTGCGTACCATAAGCGAGCGACCAGGGTATAACAACTCTTGCACTGTCTCCAACAGCCATATTTGTGAGCGCTACCTGCCAACCCACAATTGTTTGTGACGGAATGGTGCGGAAGATACTGTCGCCATAAGTTGTGGCTGTGTATGAGGAGTCAAATGCAACATCGTTGCACAACCAGCCTTTATATTTTACATCCACGGTACTTGTTACAAGTGGTACAAGATTTCCGGCAGTGAGGCTGCGGTCGTTGAAAAAGTGGATGAGCACTCCGGAATTAGGCAGCCAGTTTGGATTTAATGCGGTGTAGAACGGTGTGTTGTCAGGATTTTTCAGTGATTTCTGTTCCTGATAGAACTGTTCGTTTGTTTCTCTCCAATCTTTATAAGTGTCCCATGTGCTTTCGTCGGAGCAGGAAGATACTCCAACAACGGCAGCTATCAATAGGCTTGCAAAGATAATTATCTTCTTCATAATCGTGATTTGAAATTAAAATTCCACCTTCGGCGCTGATGATGCTCCGGCTTCAGCCTGGAACTGTGGCTTGGGCGTGAATCCAAACCAACCGGCGTAGATGTTTGTGGGGAATTTTTTGATTGAAGTGTTGTACTGAGCCACAGCCTGAGTGTATCTTCCTCTGGCGGTGGTCACTCTGTTTTCCGTGCCTTCCAGCTGCACCTGCAAGTCCTTGAAGTTTTCATTAGCCTTCAGGTCGGGATATGCCTCAGACACGGCGAGAAGTGATTTGAGTGCCTGAGAGAGCTCGCTCTGGGCTTTCTGGAATTTAGCGAGGGTTTCCTCGTTGAGATCTTCGGCGTTGATGTTTATAGAAGTAGCCTGTGCTCTTGCCTGAGTAACCTTTTCAAAGGTAGAACTTTCGTGAGCGGCGTAACCCTTGACAGTGTTAACGAGGTTAGGGATCAGGTCGGCTCTTCTCTGGTACTGGTTCTCGACTTCAGCCCAAGACTGATCAACCGCCTGCTGTTGCTCAACAAGCGAGTTGTAATTACATCCGGTGAGCGATGAAGCTGCGAAAACCAGCCCTGCCGCAGCTATTATTTTGTTAATGAATTTCATCTGGATATTTTGTGTTAAGCAAGTTTGCGAAGGAGAGAAGTAAGGCTGACGCTATCGTGGATAAGTTTGTGCAGGTCTTCGATTTTAACGCGTGTCTGCTCCATGGAGTCGCGCTCGCGGAGCGTAACAGTAGAATCCTCAAGTGTCTGGTGGTCCACAGTGATGCAGAAAGGAGTTCCGATGGCATCCTGACGGCGATAACGCTTTCCGATAGAGTCCTTTTCGTCATAACGGGTGGCGAAATCAAATTTGAGGTCGTTAACTATTTCCTGTGCCTTTTCGGGAAGTCCGTCTTTTCTTACAAGCGGCATTACCGCGCACTTTACGGGTGCAAGCGGTGCGGGAAGATGAAGCACAACTCGTGTGTCTCCACCTTCGAGCGGTTGCTCCTCATAGCTTGAGCAAAGGACTGAGAGGAACATACGGTCAACTCCAATAGAGGTTTCGATAACATAAGGAGTGTAGCTCTCATTCAGTTCAGGGTCGAAATATTTGATGTTTTTGCCGGAGTATTTTTCGTGCTGTGACAGGTCGAAATTGGTGCGTGAGTGAATACCTTCTACCTCCTTGAATCCGAAAGGCATTTCAAATTCGATGTCTGTAGCCGCATTTGCGTAGTGCGCGAGCTTGTCATGGTCGTGGAATCGGTATTTGTTGTCACCGAGTCCGAGTGCCTTGTGCCAGCGGAGTCTCCACTGTTTCCAGTATTCAAACCATTCAAGTTCCTGACCGGGTCGCACAAAGAATTGCATTTCCATCTGCTCAAATTCTCTCATACGGAATATGAACTGACGCGCAACAATTTCGTTACGGAAAGCTTTACCTATCTGGGCTATGCCGAAAGGAAGACGCATTCTACCTGTTTTCTGCACATTAAGGTAATTGACAAATATGCCCTGGGCTGTTTCCGGACGCAGGTAAACAGTCATTGCTCCATCGGCTGTGCTCCCCATTTCGGTTTTGAACATGAGGTTGAACTGGCGAACCTCAGTCCAGTTCTTAGTGCCGGAAACAGGACAGACAATCTCACGGTCAATAATAATCTGGCGAAGCTCGTCAAGATTATTGTCGTTCATAGCCTTGGCAAAACGCTCATGGAGTTCTTCACGCAGCTTGGCGTATTCCATAACTCTGGCGTTAGTCTGGCGGAACATAGCCTCGTCGAATGATTCGCCGAAACGCTTTTTCGCTTTGGCAACCTCTTTTTCAATCTTGTCATCAAGCTTTGCCAGATCCTCTTCAATAAGCACATCCGCGCGGTATCTTTTTTTGGAATCGCGGTTGTCAATCAAAGGGTCGTTGAAGGCATCAACGTGTCCGGAAGCTTTCCAGATTGTGGGGTGCATGAAGATAGCAGAGTCGATACCCACGATGTTTTCGTGGAGGAGTGTCATAG
>JAIDQW010000141.1 GCA_029062075.1 Paramuribaculum sp. | reverse complement strand
GTAGTCGCTTTCGGATTTTTTGGCTGAATCTTCAATTTTGTCACGCTGAGCCTGATAATCGGCATAAATGCCCGGAACTTCGCCGAAAATCCAGCAATTATCACTGGATGAACCTGAGCTTCCGCATGATGTCAGTGTGGCGATAGCGACACCCATGGCTGTAATGAGATGATAAAGTTTCATATTATATATTTATGGTTTAAAGGTTATCGCTTGACGCCAGATTTCTTAAGGTATCCTTTGCCGATAGCCTTAACAATCAGATCAACTCCATTTATAGCCCCGAGTTTGGCAAAAAGAGCTTTTCGGTGTGCTTCGATAGTGTTCTCGCTCACAAACATGGCAGCGGCTATCTCCCGCGAAGTCTTGCCTTGTGCGATCTGGTAAAGGACTTCGAGCTCTCTAGCTGAAGGATGTAGGAAATCGTCTCCCGCCGCCTTCAGTGTTTCATTTACGGCTTTGCAGTAATAATTGCGACCGTTGAGAATCTCGTCTATGGCTATAAGTAGTTCATTGCCATCACCGGACTTGTAAATAATCGCGTTGACATCTCGTGCGAGTAATTTACGCAAGGTCCATATCTCATCATGAACCGTACTGACTATGATGTGCGCTACAGGATTACGTGCGCGTATCATCTCCATGAGAACAAATCCATCAATATCGGGTAATTCAAGGTCGATTATATAAAAATCATAAGATTGACCGGCATCCATGATTGTTACCAGTTCCATAGCCGTACGATATTTGTCAACACATGTCGCCCCGTTATTGGTAAGTATTGTGTTGATTCCCTCTCGGATAAGTTCGTGGTCATCGACTACTGCAATCTTCATTTTTGATAAGACGGATTTATCTGATTTATTATTGACGGTCATAACCGGTTGTGGATTTGCAATTTATTCAATGCCGCAAAATTACAACCACAATCAATGTACGTCAATTACGGAAAACCGTGATTTTTTATAGTATTGAATGTCAATGATTCAAATTCTTACAGTCAGCATCACTTCCGTACCCACAGTCTCATCTGTTGATAATTCAATATTTCCATTTATAGAGCGTGCCCTACGACGCATCGAATCCAATCCTGATCCTTTGCGGCCGTTTGATTTGTATTTACCATTGTCAGATATTACTGTTGTCAAAAGTCCGTTATTTAGTCTGAGCGCTACCGATATATCCGTTGCGCCTGAATGTTTTATAGCATTTCCGACTGCTTCTTGTACTATTCGATATACTTCAAGGGCAGTTACATCTGGTACTATCTGCCAGTCAGCGGGGTCAGAGTAATATGCGAAGTTAATTTTACCTTTGTTAGCCTCGGTCTGTTTAACGATGAAGAAACGTATTACCTCATCAATCGTAGCATAGGCGAACTCCGGTGGCATCAGTTCGTGAGAGATTCGACGCACTGACTCGCGGCAACTGTCAATCAGAGCGGCTGTGCTCTCTATGGGGTTACCGCCGGAAATATTCATCTGTATCGCCAGGAGATCATTACACACGCCATCATGCAATTCGCGCGACATACGTTGCCGTTCATTTTCAAGACCTTTTACATACTGCTGTGTGAGTTGTTTGCCTATGTCGGCACGTAAGTTGGCAAACTCAATCTCGCGTCTCATACGTTGGTGCCGCTGGCGGTTTGCATAGATTACAAATATAATAATGGACGCAAGGAGTAATCCAAGCGCTGCGAAAAACCACATCAATATTGAGGTCCGTTGTGCCTCGCTCCGGGCAAGAGCCAACTCGGTTTCCTTGGTCTCATATTTTACTGTAAGATCGCGGAGGCTTTCAGCTTTTTCAGTTTCCCATATAGAGTCGCGGAGTTCATTTCCCTTTAACAAAGAAGAGTAAGCATTCTGATAGTCACCCAAGCCTGCATAAGCAATGTGTATATTGTTAAAGCAATCAAAATTTATATA